>JAILNV010000123.1 GCA_024691125.1 Lachnospiraceae bacterium
GCGATCCACTCACGCACACAGGCAACACGGTCATCTATCCAGCCTGAATTCAGGGGCTTAAATATCTCCTTACCCCTGTATCCCAGTGACATTACTACTTTTTGAAAATTTGATGCTTTTTTTGACATTTGACTACCTCCCTAATTCACCGAATATATCCTCCTCCAAACAGATATAATACTGCCCGCTTCGGTGTCGAACATCAAAGGATCTGTCCAAGCCTTTCTATGGCTTTATCGTCATAAAACCTGTATCCCGTTTCCTTAACTTCAGTAGGTAAGAAAAGACCGATCCCATCATAATAATGAAGTGTGCGCACCGAGATACCACCCGTAAGCTCAGATACTTCCTTTACAGTTTTCATAATGGTCGTCCTACTGTCTCTTGATGAATCCATCGTAGACTATGACGGAACGTGAGAGTCAATAGGTTTTTCATCTTTTTAAAAAGAAGTTCAGAAAACAGATACTGCTGACCACCGCCGCTGTACTTGCGTTTGTATCGGTCAGCTTCGGCTCCATCCTGAATTGCCTAGTCCCCAAATACATTATAGTATTCAAGGCTGTAGCCGTCCTCTCCGCCATCACGCAGGAAAGCCAGACCATAAGATGTATGGTACAGTTTACCACTGTTCATAAGCTTATCTGCTTCATCCGGACCCAGTGCATAATACTTTTTACTTATACCGTTCTTATCATATTCATCGGTATCAAGACTGAATACCTCAAACTCTGCCCTGTAAACAACACTTCGCCCGGCCGTTACCTTCTGTACATCTTTCACGACACTGAATCTGTTGTTTTTATACATTTCACCGTCCGCAGCCGGCTCGGTATACCAGATCTTTCCCTCATCATATTCCGAAGTCCCTTGATACGGATTGTCCTCTTCGATATCATCGAAATCACCTTCCTGCAGATTGGTTTTCATATATTTTTGAAGAATCCCGTTGAGGTCACTGTGACTTATCCTGTATCTGTTATTCTTTATACTTATCAACGAAGGATCATTTATCTTACTCCATTCAAGTGCAAAATGCGCATAATCAAGGGGCCACGTACCTGCTGTAAAATTCTGCTCCGAAAAATTGGAAAGGAATACATTCAATTTTCGTTGCAGATCGGAAGTAAGCTTAACCGGATCACCGGTCACTTCAAAAGGCCATGATCTGACAAGTCCCATATCGGCACTTAATCCCGCGCAGTCATAATCTCCCTCGGCAAGATATTCCGGGTTGAAATTCATACACAGATATGATGTTCTGTAATCCATTGTCTGGGAAGGTCCGTCTTTACTTCCAAGATCGAGTAACAGATATCCCATTTTTACATCTGCGACCCTTACCGATCCGGCATCATAAGGCTTTCCCGTCTCTTTCGCAATATAGTCCTGAAGCATGCTTGAATCGATCACTCCATCCTTATCTATCACCGGAAATGCCTTCCACTTCCCGTCCTGCCAGGAATATACAGTCGTATCCGACACACTTGGCCCGCCGGTTCCGAAAGTGTAATGTACTATCTCTATCTCATCAAAGTTTCTGCAGGCAAGATCCTGAAACTGGATCACCTCTCCCTCGTTGGGGCTCGCTGAGTAATCATCCGTCTTAAATGTTCCTTTGCGGGTCAGCTCAAAGACATAATGCCTTCCCTCACGTCTTATCACATCCGGCTTATGATCACCATCAAGATCCCTGTCCTTGTATTCCGGTATCACATCCCCGATATCACCTTCATAATCATGATAACGACCGCCATCATAAAGCGAGACCGAATACTCTTCCACTGCATCCTCGATACACATCCGGTTTGTAGGCATTACAAACTCATCGGCCAGAGTTACCCAGTCGGGACCTCCGTCATACGGATTCTCTTCTTCGGTATCCTCAGCTGTATCTGCACTGCCATCTGTCTTATCACTTTTATCAGCCGTATCGGTTGATACCTCAATATTTCCTTTTGTATCTACGTTTATTACTGCCGGACTCCAGTCCTGCGCATAGTCCCCATCACCTGTAAGAACCCTTATTCCGGAAGGATCCGAGGGAACATACACAGGGGTATATCCTTCTCCGTCAATATCATAATCTTTCTCGCTTGCCCACTCGAGACACCCTCTTATGGAATCAGCCTCATCCACCTCATGCCTTGCCAGTTTACAGGTATTTATGAATGAAGTATCGTATTCATCATGACTTTCAAGAACAACCGTGCTGCCATCCTTATGAATCAGAAAAATGTTATAATAATCAGTCCCGCCGGGCATGGTCATCGGAATATTCTTCCAGTCACCGGCACAGCTTAAGTGCATCCCGGAAAGTTCCATATCATCATATGTTTCGCTGTAATCATAGAACTCGGACGCATCCACATACACCGGTACGCCGCTGTCGTTTATATCGATATATGATCCGACATACCCCGGCACCTGTATAACATACTCATCCTTTGCGCTTTCCCGGAATTCATCCGTGAAAATCGTATGCTTCGTATCTTCCGAAAACTGTATTACCGCAGACTCGGCAAACGGAGACTTGATATATGCCTGAAGGTAACAGGTCACACCGAACGGATCGAGAGTCCATGCAAGTTCCCCTGACTTCATATAATTCTTCAGATCATCCTTAAATGTCTCTTTATCGTCTGCAAGATCGGTTGAGTAATACTGCTGCAGACTACTATTTATGCTTTCATACATTTTCTCTGATAAAATATCATAGAATGCATCTTCATCGGCAATAACCTCGGACAAAGCGATCTCTTTTCCGCTGTCAACACGGTAGGTGTGTGCCGTATATTCCGTATATGCACCGTCATCAAAAAGTCCTTCACCGCAGTATTCGGTAACAAAGCTTAAATACTCCTCATCCGTCCTCCGAAGATATACCTTCCAGCTCTCGTCGAATGTTATAAGCTTATTTTCTTCAATGCTCTTTAAGTCTTTTTCCCAGGCCTCTGACTGCATTGATAACATCTCATCCCTGGCGTCTTCAAGGGATGCGGCAAGAGCCCTGTTTGACTGCGCGCTCTCTCCGTCAAGCATCAGATAGGTGTAATGATGTTCTATTGCGGCAGTATTATCCTCACCCCATTCGTATGCATTTTGGCGGAACAAAAGAAGCTCCGGAACACCTTTTATTTCCTCTTCTTCAGGTTCTTTCTCCTGGGCAGCTTCTTTATCTTTAGAAGCTCTGTTCTTCGAAGGATCCGTTGTCTTTTCTTCCTCTTCCTTTTCGGATGCAGCAGCGGCCTTTTCCTTCAATTTGTCCGAAATGTCACTGTTGTCCTTGTCTTTACCACAGCCTGCAAGCAGCACAGTACACATAAGGAAGATTACGGTTACTGTGAGAGATTTATTCTTCATACTTGGTTTCCTTTCTCAACCTTTTTCCGACCGTTTCCAGAAGCATCAGCTTGTACCCCGTTTCTAGGGAAGACTTTGAAAGATCCTTCTGCCTCTCTGGCAGAAATGCATCCATATCATAATCATCATTAATGTGGTGTGAATACAGCTTGGTGTCAGCATTTATCGGTATCTTTATCTGTTTGCTTCCTGTACCTATAACTATCTGCGAGCCTATATTTCTGTGAGAGATCACATAATTATCCGATTCGGCCACAGCGTCTTTAAATATCGGAAAAGCATCTCCGACAGCTTCCTTTTCTGAATTTACTTTTCATTCCTTTAAAGAATCATGCTTATATGCATCGGTCATACATTCTATGCAGACAACAACATTAAGTGTCGGTATAATTGCCAGAAGACCAACAGTTACTTCTATAAGAAATCTTAAATCAGCTACTCCTGCACTACCCACAATATTTGCAAGCACCTGATATACTCTGAGAACCAAAAGCAATAATATCAGGATCTGGTTATTCTTCACCCGCCAAAATTTCCTTCTTCTCTTTGATGTCAGCATAAAATGGTTCATGAATAATCCCAGAGCAAGAATAATACTTACTATCAGCTGCCATAGATTACGGCTGGGCGCACCTTGGGCCATTTCCAGCAGAACATTGATATTTCCGAAAAGGAATGTCGCAAGAAGTCCGCCAATGGCTCCCCGGACGGTTTCATTTGCATTACGCACAGCAGCGGCTGCAAGAATATTTAGAAATATAGCATACATGATATTGATTGCAAATGCTCTATAGTCTTTATCAATAAAATTGAACGCTGCATTTGTGAACCACAGAACCGCACCTATTGCTACGCACACTATCAGTGTTGTCTTGTTACTGAAAAATCTTTTGGCACTTTCATGTATTTTTTCTTTCATTCTGAATATCCTCCGTTCGGATCAGCTTTTCACAGTTTCTGCGGAATATCTCCTCGTGGTTTTGCCAGACCTTACCTTCAATCTGATTTTTAGCTATTAATTCGGAACCAAAATGCAGATCTCCGATCGTATAAAGACTCATTAAAAACTACACCATCCTCAAAACAATTTAGATACACAACAGCCACTGCGATTATCGGTGCTATCCAAAGGGGTTTCGCCAGGAAGTATAAAGCTGTTCCTGCTATCACGGAAGTAATAACACCTCATATTCTTTCCGCAATTCTTCCTTTCTGTCTTCGGGGAAGGTGTTGTAGATCGCAAGTGCCGCATCATAGGTCTGTCCCAGGTGTTTTATCGCAAAAAGCCATAATTCGAACGTCATGTGATGTCCTCCGTGCATATAACTATGTGAAGCTTCTCTTTAAATATATAATAACATTTTCATAAAGACTATTTCCAATAGTGATTTTTACATTTTCTTTCTTTTCGTTATTTTCTGTTGCTTAATTCTTAGCCCAATTTACTATGAATATGGTTTCGAAGATTTTGATGGTCTTTTCTTGGATAAACTTATCCTTATCATCTCCGGTTTCAACCATAAGGACCGGGATTTTTCCGCTTTTCCAAACTGTACCATCGATGTAAATATGCGATTTACCATCGTAGTATATATCGTGAAATCCGGGATCTCCTGAAATTTCCGCAGTACCAACATGTCCTGCAACGACAATCATATCCAGACCCTCAATTTTTCCTACTTCCGCGGGATACTTGGACGTAAAAATATGTTCTCCGCTGCCCCACTCCCACAGCTCACCGGCCTCCTCGTCAATTCCTGCATGACAAAATCTTGTGTGACCTTCTACACGATAATAAGGCAGATTATACATCCAACGGATATATTTGTAATGCTTCCTCAAACTCGGCGATAAAGCCGTGGATATCAGCCATGCAAAAGATTCGCATATTTATCCTCCATCATTTTCTTGGCTAAAAATGCATTATAAATCTCTGAATTCCATATTATTATACATGATTTCCGCAATGAATGAGAAACGTCTGAAGATATATTACTCTTCAGACGCTTCCCATTAAGACGAACAGTTGTTCTGTTTTGGATTATCTCATAATCTTGGAAGTTTGTCAAACACTTGTTCTCATTCGTACTTGTTTACTAGCACATTTTATTATATTTTGAAGGCATAAGGATTTATATGACCGTTCTTTTACTATCGTGTAATCTATGATAAAATCACTCATGGACATTGTCCGGAGGAACCGTGCTATTATATGATTACCGGAGTGTTATATGTCAGTAAGATTAGAAATACTTAGAGAAAAACTTAAGAGTGAACATCCCCGTAAAAGAATAGCGATAGTATTATTGATACTCCTAATCATTATTATATGGTATGAAATACCGGTTACAGAGCATATAAGCCTAAATGGAGAAGGAAAAATAACTTCGCCGGTTCGATTTGCATTGGTGACCGATCTTCATTCATGTTTTTATGGTAAAGATGAGGCACATCTTATCAAAATGATTGATGTCGAACAACCGGATGCAATACTGTTGTCCGGTGATATTTTCGATGATAAGATAAGCGATGACAATGCAAAAAATTTCATAGGTGCGATAGCAGATAAGTATAGCTGCTACTATGTTACAGGAAACCACGAATTCTGGAGCGGTCGTGTTGACGAAATGAAGAACTGGCTTAAAGACAGCGGTGTTACAGTACTGGACGGCAGATGTATAAGTGAAGAGATAAATGGAAATTTCATTGATTTCTGCGGCATAGATGATCCCACACATATGACGGATATCGAATGGATAGATCAGTTGAACCGTGCATATGATGAATCTTCTCCTAATCATTACAGAATACTCTTATCGCACAGGCCGGAAAGATATGAGAAATATGAAAATTATTACTTTAACCTTGTTGTTGCCGGACATGCTCATGGAGGACAATGGCGACTGCCGTTTGTGAATATCGGTATGGTGGCACCTGATCAGTACCTGTTTCCAAGATATATAAGCGGGTTATATGAACTTGACAATAACGTAAAGATGATAGTAAGCAGGGGGCTTGCCCGTGAAAGCATGCCGCTGCCCAGATTCTTTAACCATCCGGAGCTTGTTATTATTGACATTGCGCAATAATCGGACAGATATACTTTTTGCCATTATATCACTTATGAACCTGTCAGGTATGTTTATAAACAGATTGATCAGGCTTAGCTCAAATACTCACGCATTATGAAATATGGTCAGGCAGCGCATTTAAGCGCTGCCTTCATCTTAGCTTCTGTAACCGTATCTTCTTTTTCCTCTTCCGTTGGATTGCTAAGGTCTGTAACCCTTATCTTTAACGGCCTGTTATGCGTTATTCTTTCAAGATGCAGGGCAAAACCGTATATCCCGTCGGTAAATATAAAAGTATGGGTTCCGTCTTCTTCCTTCTCTATAACTACTTCTGCGGCACATTCATGCATCTTTGGAAATGTGATATGTCCAAATACATCCCTTGCGATCACAGTAGTAAGTTCT
>JAILNV010000129.1 GCA_024691125.1 Lachnospiraceae bacterium
ATAATGGATGACACGGTGGATAAGCTATATCTTGCCTTGACAGGCGATCAGGTGGCTCTGACAGATATAAGGGTTCACAGAAAATGATATACATGGATAATGCGGCAACGACAAAGCTGAGTGCTGAAGCATTGGAGGCCATGTTGCCGTTTCTTAAAAATTCCTACGGTAATCCCGGTGCAATATATGATCTGGGACTTGAGGCAAGGAGGGCGGTTGCCGGAGCCAGAGAAGCTATAGCCCGGACGATAGGTGCACATCCGTCGGAAATATATTTCACAGGCGGCGGTACGGAAGCGGATAACTGGGCTATACAGTCCGCTGCAGGATCCGCCATGTCATTTGCCGGTCTTCATATGATAACCACATCCTTTGAACACCATGCCGTATTAAATACATGCAGATGGCTGGAGAAGTTCGGATGCGGGGTGAGTTATGTAAACCCGGATGCATCCGGATATGTTGAAGCCGGGGAGATTGAAAGACAGATCCGTAACGATACCTCTCTTGTTTCCGTAATGCTCGTAAATAATGAGCTTGGTACAGTTCAGCCGGTTACGGATGTAGGAAAGGCAGCACATGATCGCGGTATTATGTTCCATGTCGATGCCGTTGCGGCATACGGACATATCCCCATTGATGTAAATGCAATGAACATAGACATGATGTCCGTCAGCGCTCATAAATTCGGCGGACCCAAGGGAGCCGGATTCCTGTATGTAAATGAAAAATATAAGCCGGTGCCGTTGATACACGGAGGAGCTCAGGAGCAGGGCAGGAGAGGCGGAACGGAGAACGTGGCGGGAATAGCCGGGATGGCTGCCGCTGCACTCAGGGAACACCGGAATATGGATGTAAATCTGAAAAAGAGACATAAACTGGACAGATATTTCATTAATCGCCTTAATGAATATAACCTCAGTGTTACGCATGAAGGTCTTAAGCCTGCGGAAGGCAGAGGATGGATATATTTAAACGGAATGTGTAGAAAGGATATGCCATTGGTTACGGCCTGTGCGGAAGATGAAGAGAGAGACAGGCTTCCCGGTATCTTCAGTCTGACCGTTTCCGGGATGAATGCGGAGGAACTGATCGTAAGGCTAGGGATGGAAGGCATATGCATATCTGCAGGTGCCGCCTGTGCATCATCGGATACGGGCGGTTCACATGTGCTTAAGGCTTTAGGCCTTGGCGACAGGGAAATAGGATCTTCGGTGCGTATATCCATGAATGAGGATAATACCGAAGAGGAGATCGATAATTTTTTTAAAGCTCTTAAAAGCTTACTGTGAGCTGACGGCTGCAGGGAAGCATGTTAAGAACAGAGTGGCAGCCACATATCGCAAAGGAGTAGGGAACTATGATAACAGCAGATTTTCATATGCATTCGGCACACTCGGAGGACTCTGATTCTCCTATGGAACAGCAGATAGAGGCTGCGGTTGCGGCAGGTCTAAAATGTATCTGTTTTACCGAGCATATGGATAAGGACTGGCCTAAGGATGACGGTATTAAAAAGGGAGGCGCGCCGGCAGACAAAGCTCTCTTTGAGCTTGATACGGAGACTTATTATAAGCATTGTATGGAGTGCAGGGATAAGTTCAGGGACAGGATAGATATAAGATTCGGAGTGGAGTACGGATTTCAACCGCATCTTACGGAGCATAACAGGGCATATGCATCAAAGTACCCTTTTGACTTTATAATAGGCTCACAGCATCTTATGAACGGGGCGGATGTATATTATCCGGAGAACTTTGCGGAATTGAGTGACAGAGAAGCTTTCCGTGCTTATTTCGAGAATGAGCTTGAGAGTATCTGCCTGTTTGACGGATATGATGTGTTCGGCCATCCGGATTACATAGTCAGATACGGAACCAATAAGAACAAAGACTATCACTATAATGATCACGCCGATGTTATCGATGAGATACTAAGGCAGCTTATAAAGCGCGGTAAGGGAATAGAGATAAATACCGCAGGCTTTCGCAAGCTCGGAAATGAGCCTAATCCAAGCACGGAAATACTCAGACGCTATCGCGAGCTTGGCGGTGAGATAATAACCGTGGGCTCAGATGCGCACACCCCGGGATCCGTGGCTTACGATTTCGATAGAGCGGAAAAGCTTCTGCTTGAGCTGGGGTACACATATTACTGTATATTCAAAGACAGAAAACCTGAGTTTATTTCTCTTTTGAAATGAGCCGGGAGATGAGTTGCGGCTGTATCGTTGTACCGTCCTGAAAGGCATGAAAAACATAACAATTGATAAATAATCCATATTTACTCTTGTATTTTGCGGCTGTAACAGTTAAAATATTTGTTGACAATCTGTGCGCATGGTGCGCACTTGATGAATATTTTTCTAGGAGGAATAAAAAATGGCAGTAAAAGTAGCAATTAACGGTTTTGGTCGTATCGGTCGTCTTGCATTCAGACAGATGTTTGGTGCAGCAGGATACGAGGTAGTGGCAATCAACGATCTTACAACTCCCAAGATGCTTGCTCATCTTCTTAAGTATGACAGCGCTCAGGGTAAGTACGCACTTGCTGATAAGGTATCTGCAGGTGAGGATTCCATCACTGTTGACGGCAAGACTCTTAAGATCTATAAGGAGCCCGATGCAAACAACTGCCCTTGGAAGGAGCTTGACGTAGACGTTGTTCTTGAGTGCTCAGGCTTCTATACATCTAAGGAGAAGGCTCAGGCTCATATCAATGCAGGCGCTAAGAAGGTAGTTATTTCCGCACCCGCAGGAAACGATCTTCCTACAATCGTTTACAATGTAAACCATACAACACTTACCAAGGATGACAAGATCATCTCAGCTGCTTCATGTACAACCAACTGTCTTGCACCTATGGCTAAGGCTCTTAATGACCTTGCTCCTATCGAGAGCGGTATCATGTGCACAATCCACGCTTACACAGGCGATCAGATGATCCTTGACGGTCCTCAGAGAAAGGGCGACAAGAGACGTTCACGTGCAGGCGCTGTTAACATCGTTCCTAACTCAACTGGTGCAGCTAAGGCTATCGGCCTTGTTATCCCTGAGCTTAACGGCAAGCTCATCGGTGCTGCTCAGCGTGTTCCTACCCCTACCGGTTCAACCACTATGCTCTTCGCAGTAGTTGATGGTGAGGTTACCAAGGATCAGGTTAACGCAGCTATGAAGGCTCAGGCTACCGAGTCCTTCGGTTACAATACTGAAGAGATCGTTTCAAGCGATATCATCGGTATGAGATTCGGTTCACTCTTTGATGCTACCCAGACTATGGTT
>JAILNV010000137.1 GCA_024691125.1 Lachnospiraceae bacterium
TAATATCTGTTCTTAAGTCCCGTCAGCTCATCGCTTGATGCTCTGTGTGCAAGGAATTCTTCACCTCTGAAGGTAATCTCAACAAAGATCTGCAGGAAGCTTATGATGATCATAAATACTATGACGGCCCAGGCTATCTGAAGCTTTGATTCTACTTCGGGAGGCAGTGAATAAGGAGCGGGATGCTCCTTGATATAACAGAAGGACGCTATATATGCAGCTGCTCCGAGAAAGCTAAGAACTATGCTGCGTGTGTATGGCAGTTCCAAAGTTCGCGCAACATATTCGGAAAAATACAGAAGTACACTCATGCCTATGAGTGATATCTGAAAACCGCTGTTCCATCCAATAAATAATACAGCCATGGTCATGTGCAGAAGAACTTCCATATCTACTGCGATCACAAATATGCCGAGCTTTTTCTTATAGATCAGGGGTATCATCAGTATATATGTTGCTATGCTCCCGATATTAAAGTATGCCATGGGAGTTACACCGTATTCCCTGAACATAAAGAAAAGTCCTATATGAACCAGCATAAAGGAGATTGTTACAAAGAGAGACAGTATTTGAGCTTTGTGCATATCCATAAGATGATTGTTCATCCGCTCATCGTTCCTTTTGAATAAAGTTGCTATTTATAAAACGTTACTTTTCATTCTATCAGCATCGGGTTTAACAGACAAGACAAAATTAAGTAAACTAACCGTTTGAGCTGTTCATTGAGGTGGCAAGAGCGTATAATATCATGCGAAAGGTGTATGGATACTGATTATGAAGAATGCAGGGAATACAAAAAACATAGATTTCTCCCGGGGACCTGTATGGAAATGTATAATATCACAGGCAATACCGCTTACGATAGCACAGTTCGTCCAGCTGCTTTATAATGTCGTCGACAGGATATATCTTGGTCATATGGGAGCGGGGCACAGTCTTGCTCTTACAGGTGTGGGACTTACTTTTCCGGCTATTACCCTGGTAATGGCATTTACAGCCCTTTTCGGAGTGGGAGGAATCCCGCTTTTCTCGATAGAGCGTGGTCGCCGTGATAATGAAAAGGCAGGGAGGATACTGGGGAATTCCTTTGCACTTCTTCTGATAAGCGCAGTCATCCTGATGTTTTTGGGATATATATTCATGAGACCCGTATTGTTTGCCTTTGGTGCCAGCAGTGATTCCTACGTTTACGGAGCGGGATACCTTAGGATATACCTTGTGGGTACCGTGTTCTCCATGACTGCCACCGGACTTAACGGATATATAAGCGCTCAGGGATACCCGAGAAAAAGCATGCTTTCCATAGTGGTCGGAGCTCTCATAAATATATTCCTTGATCCTATTTTTATTATTGTACTTGGTATGGGAGTAAGAGGTGCGGCGCTTGCCACGGTCATAAGTCAGGGAATCTCAGCGGTCTGGGTCTTAAGATTCCTGATAAGAAAGGATATACCGATACCGTTAAAGAGGGAGAATATAAGATTAAGAGGCACTATTACCTTAGATATTTGCAAGCTAGGAGCATCCAATTTCATAATGCAGGGAACCAATTTCTTAGTGCAGGTGGTCTGTAATTCTACTCTTGCAAGATATGGTGGAGATCTGTATGTGGGAATAATGACGGTTACCAATTCGGTGCGGGAGATATTTGTCCTGCCGATAAACGGTCTTATAAGCGGTGCCCAGCCTGTTATAAGCTTTAATTACGGTGCTAAGGATTACGGAAGGGCAAAGACCGGGATTAACTTTAACACATTCCTTGGAGTGGCCTATACAATGCTTGCATGGATAGCGGTGCTTCTGTTTCCCGGCTTCTTCTTTACTCTTTTTTCGGATGATCCGATGCTTATGAATGCGGGCATAGAAGCCCTTAAGATATATTTCTTCGGTTTTGTGTTTATGGCGCTTCAGTTCGCCGGGCAGTCATCATTTCAGGCTCTCGGCGATGCGAAGCATGCCATATTCTTTTCGCTGCTCAGAAAAGCATTTATCGTGGTTCCTCTCACGCTCATCCTTCCGTACTTCGGGTTGGGCGTCAGGGGTGTATTTCTTGCCGAACCCATCTCAAATGTGATAGGGGGCATTGCAAGCTATACGACAATGCGCCTTACGTCATACAGGAAGCTGAGGTAAAGTTCGGAGCCCCGGAACCGTCCCCTGGTTCCCCCAAAAGAGCTTAGACATCAAGTGAGAGGTCGCCTTCTTTGATCCATCCTATCTTGCGAAGCAGCTGTCCGAACATCCATGTAAGGATGGCGGGAAGAACGAAGCAGATAAGGATGAGGCCCGTCCAGTCCATGGCTGTAATGCCTGTCT
>JAILNV010000160.1 GCA_024691125.1 Lachnospiraceae bacterium
TAATGTTTTGAACAGTATCTTAAGATCCAATAGCAATGACCAGTCATCGATATATTCGATATCCAGCTTTACTATTTCTTCGAAGTCTGTTATATCATTCCTGCCGCTTACCTGCCACATTCCGGTAAGACCGGGACGGAAGGATAAGCGTTTCTTGTGATAATATGTATAATCCTTGAATTCATCCAGTGTGGGCGGCCTTGTTCCTACAAGGGACATATCGCCCTTTAATATATTATAGAACTGAGGGAACTCATCCAGGGAGGTCTTTCTTAAGATGCGGCCGATGGGAGTGACTCTCGGATCGTTGTCCATCTTAAACATAAGGCCGTTCATTTCATTCTTATCCATCAGTTCTTTCTTACGTTCTTCGGCGTCAGCGTACATGGAGCGGAACTTGTACATTTTGAAGATACGTCCGTTACGCCCGATGCGGTCCTGGGCAAATATGACGGAAGCCTTCGACTGAAGCTTTATGAAGGGGGCAAAGAGTATATATAGTAATGCGGTTGCTATGCAGCCTATGATCCCTCCGAATATGTCCATGGCACGTTTTAAAAGAAGCTGTCCCATGGATACTAACTGGTTGGCATAAGTGACCGTATACATGCCACCGACCTTTATTAGCATCTTATGCCTTGCCTCGCTGAGCTCAGGCACTTCTATACGGTAGTGTATGGTTATACCCATTACGGCCAGTATCTGCATGAGCTTGTCTATTATAGGTTTCTCGTCTGTTCTGCTTTCATCTCTTGCGATTATTACCTCATCCAGAGATGCGTCCTTGCAGTAATCGGTGAGTGTATTTATGTTCGCGACGACCGGAATATCCATGAATTCTTTCAGGTCGCTGCGGTCTGTTATTGCTATGCCGATTATCTGTTGTCTGAAGTCCTTGGCTTCACGAACATCGTTAACTATTGATTCTGCCAGGTTGTAATCAGCTATTATAAGGAGCTTATTGTAATCAAGGACACCGTGGTATACATATGGCAGCAGCAGCTTTATCAGCTGATGAACTATTGTTGTCAATACTATGTTGATGCCTACAAAGAGGAACATTAATCCGCGTGATGTGGAAGCGCTTTTTTTGAGAAAATACAGCACTGCGACAACGCCAAACAGGATGATGAAGTTATTGGCTGATACTACCAGCAATTCGTGGAACGGACCGCGGATATAGTAATCCTTGTTTATCCGGAACATAAGATTGACTATCAGGAAAATGCCGAGACATAGTCCCAATAATATACTGAACCGCATATCCGCTGTGGGTATCCCGAACAGACTGTGGTGTCTTATGTAGTTGGATATAGTTAAGCTTATGATGATGCATATGCTGTCTACAAACAACAGGAGCATGTCCTGAAAGTTGGATCGTTTCTGGTACATTTGAATTCTCCATGTTCGATTTCACATATTGGATATGATTTCCTTAAGGCGAAACCGATGATTGTAATCTTCGTTTAGCATTATAGCATAGTGGGGGATTTTGTCCAAATATATTGGCGAAATTTCAATTATACGGCTTGTTTATTGCGTGGCTAGAATTGTTTTTAGACGCGGATGTTGTTATAATTTGGGATACAGATGAAGCAGATTGTATTTTTGAAAGGATGAATGGTATAAGTTATGTTATGGATCGTGGCATTTTTAGCTGTTTCATTTGCCATATTACTTAAGATAGTGAATGATTCTGATGATAGGAAACAGAACCTGTGGAAAAGAAAATGGGATGATGATGCGCAGGAGCAAGCCTTGGCCGAGATGAGGAAAGAAAAGGAGGCTAAGGAAGAGGAGAAGAGGGGGAAGAATGATGAAATGTCTGAGGAGGAATAGCATGCTGTTTGATGCGAATGACTTCATCTGGGTATAATCCGCAAAATAGTAATACCGCTGAAAGCGATAGTTGCAGAGTGCGTTGCGAAAACGGAGGACATAAGAGAAATCCTTGACCAATACAGGATTGGTTAGTATCCTAAAATAAACTGATATGAGGTTGTATTGACGTGATAAAGAAGATATCTGAGTTGACAGAACAGGATAAAGAGAAGTTCCTTAAGAATGTTAAGAAATCTATGGCGCTGGAACAGGGTATTCCGTGGGAATTGATGGAGCCGATGATACAGGCAGAGCTTGATGCTGTCTTTGATGAAGGAGGTTGTTATCAGAATAATCCTGACTTTGCCAAGGATGCGGAACTTTTAAGAAAAGAGTTTGGAAAGAACAAGCCATCGATAGTAGATTATATGCTTTGGTCTTCTAAATTTGTTACGCATAGTGAGTATGTAGAGATTGAGGATGATTGAGGATGGCATACGTTGGAAAATTATAGATGTAATATGGTTGCTCTTGCTGTTTGATACCGCTTGGACGGCAACTTTGGTATAAAGCTTCCATATGCATCAGTGCGTAAGAAAGTGTAAAAAATCTCGTAATGATTGAGGTGACAAATGACATTTGCACAAGAAGCTGATGATAACAAACAGAATAAAGTAAAGGCATATATATCAGAGATTACTTTTAATAATGGTGAGATTCTGCCAATAGAAAACAATGATATTGTACTTTTTGTAGGTCCAAATAATGTTGGAAAAAGTCAGTCTTTGAATGATATATATACTAAGTGCGCTCAGGAAACGCCTACAATAGTCATATCAAATGTTAAAACCCATAAAAACGAAGGGTCACTTATAGAACTTATAAAAGAAGTGTCTAAGGTTACAGATCGAGGGAATAATCTGGAGTTTATTGTTAATGGATGTGGCCTGGTATATA
>JAILNV010000053.1 GCA_024691125.1 Lachnospiraceae bacterium
ATATATGGTTATACTTAATTTTAAAATTTCATATTTAATTATGCATATTCTAGTTCTATATACTCGAATAATTACATAATATGAAATCAACCTGTAAGCATTTCTTCGATCGTTTTCATAATGCTTTGTAATTATTTTCATTTCTGTGAGAGGCAGCGAGTTGTTTATATTTTTAATAAAATACAACTTTTTATTTCTTTTTTTATTTATATGGCTGAAAAAGCCTGAAATTCCTGGTTTTTTAAGTTAAAGATAACGCATATTACACGCAAATCGAATGTCATTCTCACGTAACAAAACGCAGGTTTCACGTTAATCTTAATGCTTTTTCACGCAAATAATCGCATAAATCACGCAGAGAAAGAAATTAAGTTGACGCAGAATGTACGTAAAAATAACGCAGAACCCACGCAAGTAGACGCAGAATTCACGTAAAACCGAGAAGTTAACGCAAAAACCACGAGATTTATAATCCGATGAAAGAAGTAAGCGCAGTATTCACGTGGATAAAACGCAGAAATCACGTTATCGAAGAGTAGTAAACGCATATTTCACGCGAAATGTGATAAAGAACTTTAAAGTAGACGCAGAATACACGCGGAAAACAAATCAGACGCAAAATTCACGTGAAAAGACCGGAGTTGAAGACACTTTGCACGTGTATTATAATATGAACGTACACTTGAAAAATCAAAAGAAGTGGACACAAATCACGTAAAATACATGGAAGTAAGCCAAAGTAGTAGACATAATTCACGTGAAAAATAATTGAGAAATAATATTTTTCGAACACAATATTTAGTGTTTTCATTGACATATTCCACAAATTATAATAGAATCGTCTTTAGTTACAGACAAAATCCACGTGGGAATGATTTACACGTGAAAAATGTCTGTATCTTAGGGGAGGAGTAAATCTGTGGACGAACTTAAAGTAAGAGTCGAGAATCAATATAAAAACCAATATATTACCATATCTAATGATATGATCCGCTCAAGAGAGAAAACGACGCTGTTAGAGTCAAAGATAGAGGCTTTGGCTATGTTTTATATGAGCAAGGATCTTAAGAGAAAAGATAAAGTCGATTCCGAGGGGAATACTTACAAGGTTGAATATGTTGAAGTACCTGTGAAAGAAGTATCTGCCCTTATGCCCAGAAAATTTGATAAATATGTGGATGGCCGGACATATGAAGAGATAAAAGCGGCTGCCATCTCCATGAAGCAGAAGATATTCATTATTGAAAGTCCTGAAGAGAACAAGTTTTATTTAAAGAGTCTTTATGGTGATGTTATGTATGACAGTGGAAGGCTGTTTATTGAGTTTGATCCATCCATGAAGAAATACTTTTTGAATCTTACCAGGGATTTTTCCAAGCTTAAACTTCCAATACTTTTTTCTTTCAAGAAAAATGGTGGCTTCCAGCTATATAAACTGCTTAAGAGTTATGCTTTTGCTCCCAACCTTCCCGAGATAGATATGTCACTGTCACAGGAAGAGCTTCCTACATACAGTGTATCATTCTCGCTTACTGACCTGAGAATGAAGATGGGATATGTAGACTTAAACCAGCCGCTGGTTAAGAAGGAAGGTGCAAAGGATCATCCGGATTGGAAGAAAATGGAGAATCTTGAACAAGGAACGCATTTATACAAAAGATGGTCAGATCTGTATAAGCGTGTTCTTGTACCCGGTGCGGAAGAGATCAATGAACTTTCAGATATCTATATAGCGGATGTACAGAAGATATTGAGAGGTCTTGGAGGCAAAGTCGATGGAGTAACATTTGTGATCCAGCATAACAAGGCCTATTATGATAAAGTCGCAAATGGTGGTAAAGCAGCTAAATCAGATATGATCATTCTTACTGATGAGCAGAAAGAAGATTTTATTGACGACCTTGCCGATCTTATCGAAGAAAAGATAAAGCCGAAGGATCTTAAGGCGATAGCAGAGGCAGGCGGATATAACATGAAAAAGATCAAGAAGATCTACACAATAGCACAAAAGTCCGGTGAGATCGATGACCTTGTTGGCTGGATGATAGTCGGCTTAAAGAAGGATTATTCTGAACCTGTATCAAAGAAGAAAAAGAATGGGTTCAATAATTTTGAACAGAGAAAATATGACTATGCAGAACTGGAAAGAGATGCCATTTACAATGCAGGCTGATAGGCAGGAAGACTCTTTACGGTTCTGCATATGATCACTTAGTTTTTTCATTTTTAATCTTAACTGTAGCCCACTCGATTGCATCATCTATATGGGGTCTGAAATTTTCAGAACCTATTTTATCTGCAAAACCGTCCTTAAGCATTGTGTTCATAGGCTGTTCGTTAACATGTGAAAATACAAGCTCTATACCGTTTGAATTACATCGTTCATAGAACTGCTCCAGAGAATGCATAGCCGTTGCATCAAGTGCGGGAACACCTCTCATACGGATTATTATAACCTTTGTTTCATCACGGAAGTTCATCGTATCTATCTGTCCCGAGCTTCCGAAAAACATGGGACCGTATATTTCATATACCCTTACCTGAGCCGGAATGGGTTTAAGATTCATGCCATCGGGATCCTCATCGGGATCATAATATTTCCAGCCCATAACACCCGATTCCTCGCTCATTCTCTTCATAAAGAGCAGTACTGCAAAAAGCATTCCTATTTCGATAGCGATCACAAGATCAAACACAACGGTAAGTATAAACGTGGTCACTAGCACTATGATATCGCTTTTTGGTGCTGTTTTGCACAGATGTACGAAGGTTCTCCACTGACACATATTATAAGCTACCATAAACAGTATTGCAGCTATGGCAGGCATAGGTATTAAAGCAGCGTAGGGCATAAGAACAACAAGTACCAGTACAAGAACTACGGAATGCACAATTCCTGCAACAGGTGTGCGACCGCCGTTTTTAATATTGGCTGCCGTCCTTGCTATGGCTCCTGTAGCAGGTATTCCGCCGAACAGTGCCGAGCCTATATTTCCGCAGCCCTGAGCAATAAGTTCCATATTGGAACGATGATGTGAATTGATCATACTGTCGGCAACAACGCATGAAAGCAAGGATTCTATTGCCGCAAGTATCGCTATGGTGAATCCGTCGGGCAGAGCAGCACTTATTCCTGACATTGTAAAATGCGGTATATGCATGGACGGGAGACGGTTGCTTATTGTATAGAGATCACCGATGGTATTTACATTAATACCTGTGAATTTTACTATCAGAATACCTGCTATTACAGCGATCAGAGAAGCAGGTATTTTATCATTTATCATGGGCCATACGATAAGGATCGCAAGGCATATAAATCCTACAAGGAGAGCATAAGGATTAAAGGTGCCAAGATTGGACCCGAAGGTCTTAAGCTTATCAACTGTTTCTATTGTTATGGTGCCTTCCGGATATTTAAGTCCGAAGAAATCCTTGAGCTGTCCAATGACAATGGTCACTGCGATACCGGATGTGAAGCCTGTAGTGATCGTATAGGGTATGAATTTAATCAATCCACCCAGTCGGAAGAATCCCATTATTATAAGGATAATACCGGCAATGACCGTGGCTAAGATCATACCATCCATTCCGTTTTTGGCAATAATACCCGCAACGATCGTTGCAAAGGCGGCGGTAGGACCTGCTATCTGTACACGGCTTCCTCCAAGAAACGATATTATGAAGCCTGCGATTATTGCAGTATACAGACCTTCTTCGGGACCGACACCCGAAGCCAGTGCCAGTGCTATTGACAGAGGCAAAGCGATGATCGCTACTATAATACCTGAAATGATGTCCGTTCCGAATTGTTTCATGCTGTAATTCTTAAGCGTAGAAAACAGCATAGGTTTCAGCTTATCTTTATTCATTTATCCCACTCTTTCTTTTCTGTAATTTGACACAACTGTAACATTATATGATTGAAAATGTTATTTTTCAATGTTTTTTAAAGAGTATTCTTATTAAAATTCACAGTTAATAATTATTATACATAATTATATATAATCATTAATAATGATTTAGAATCATTGAGAATCATATATATTTTTATTCATTACACCATTTTTTTACCATATCGCTTAATCTTATGTTATCATTAAAAAGACTGTAGATCTTCGTAATTAAACAAGGAAGAAAACAAGGATAAAACAGGGAAGGGAGAAGGAGAGCCATGAACGAATTTTACACTTTGAATGACGGGACCACGATTCCAAAGATAGGTTTTGGAACATATAATGAGGAATTCATGGATAACAGGAAAGTAGTGCTTAACGCAATAGAATGCGGGTACAGGTTCTTTGATACCGCATCGCTCTATGAAACCGAGCGCTCACTTGGAAATGCACTTATCGAAAGTGGCATATCCAGATCAGAGGTCATAATAGAGACCAAACTGTGGATCGATGAGATGGGTGCGGAAAATGTTGAAAAGGCGTTTGAGCGTTCATTAAACCGCCTTCAGACCGATTATGTGGATATATACATGATACACTGGCCGAGACAGACAGGTAAGGATGATGAAAACTGGAAGGTCCTTGACATTGAAACCTGGCAGGCTATGGAGAAGCTGGTGGAACGTGGTAAGGTTAAGAGACTGGGACTCAGTAATTTCCTGCCGCATCATTTAAAGAACATATTAGATAATTGCAGGATAAAACCGGTTGTGGATCAGCTGGAGCTTCATCCGGGGTATTCACAGGAGAAAGCAGTGGCGTACTGTCAGGATAATGACATCCTGCCTATGGCGTGGTCGCCCCTTGGAAGAGGAAGAGAGAATGCCACCATTGGCAATTCGATCCTGGTCCGTCTTGCAGATAAATATGGGAGAAGCGTACAGCAGATCAATCTTCGTTTTCTGCTGCAGAAAGGAATCCTGCCCATTCCCAAGGCTTCTTCACCCGAGCATATGAAGTTAAACATGGAAGTGTTTGATTTTGAACTTTCTGAGGATGATATTTCCATGCTTTCCTGTATGCCGCAGACAGCATGGCTTGGCGAACATCCTGATTTTGTGATTCCAGACAGGAAGAGCAATCCGGATAATAAATGACCCTGAGTAGAATGATCGCATCAAAGCTTTGGGGAAGCAGAACCCCGAACCGAATAATTAAAATGGGACCAGAATATGGAAATGACTACCGGTGAAAGTATATCAGTAATAATGGTTTTCCTGCAGGGTATGATAAGCTTCTTTTCACCCTGTGTATTGCCGCTCCTGCCTCTGTATATAGGGTATCTTGCGGGAGGTACGAAAGTATATGATGAAGAAGGGAAGCCTCAGTATGACAGAAAGAGGGTATTGCTGAATACGCTGTTCTTTGTAACAGGTATTGGCTTTTCCTTTTTTGTTCTCGGACTTGGCTTAAGAGCAATAGGACGATTCTTTTCAGGCAATCAGTTCCTTTTTGCAAGGATAGGCGGGTTGATAGTGATACTGTTCGGGCTGTATCAGTTGGGACTTTTCGGCAGTATTGACAAGCTTGATAAAGAAAGACGCCTGCCGGTGAATCCTGATAAGATGGCCATGTCTCCGTTTACGGCATTTTTGATGGGATTTGTATTTAGCTTCGCGTGGACGCCATGTGTCGGGCCGACTCTTTCAAGCGTGCTGATTTTTGCTTCATCGGCAAAGGATCCGGAAATGGGTTTTCTGCTCATAGGAGTATACACTCTCGGTTTTGCAATGCCGTTTCTGTTGGCAGGTTTATTCACCACATCGCTTTTGGCATTGTTAAAAAAACATCGTGGGATTGTCAGATATACGAGCAGGATCGGAGGCGTTATTATGCTGTTTATGGGTATAATGATGCTGACGGGACATATGAATGATATAACCTCATATATGTCACGTATATCGGAACCTGACAGTTCATATGAACAGGATACGGTAATAGGAGATATATCCAAAGATGCGCAGGCTTCCGATACAGCTGATATAGATGCCGCTGCATCTGATACCGGATCAGCTTCATCTTATTCTTCACAGGCAGCACCTGCGGAAGGATCGAAAGAAGATACAGAAGGACCACAACAGGATGTATCGGAGGAAGCAACGGATAAAGAGGTCATTCCGGCTCCCGATTTTACCTTAACCGATCAGTTCGGAAACACACATACACTGTCTGAGTATAAAGGAAAAATAGTATTTTTGAATTTCTGGGCCACATGGTGCCCGCCTTGCCGTGCCGAGATGCCGTATATACAGGAATTATATAAAGAGACGGTAAATGATCCCGAATCGGATGTTGTAATACTCGGAGTGGCATTTCCCGGGAATGGAAAAGAAACGGATACGGAGGGCATCATTGATTTTATAAATAAAAACGGGTATTCATATCCTACTGTTATGGATACGAAAGGGGAACTTATTTATCCATACTATATCATGTCATTCCCAACCACATATATGATAGACACGGATGGAAATATTTACGGATATGTACCCGGAAGTATGACAAGAGATACGATGGATAGTATAATAGAACAGACCAGGAACAAGTAAAGCTGTAACTGTTATGAATATGAAGATGAAGTGATGAGACAGAAAGAAAATGTAATTTGCCTATGAAAGATACTAAAAGACAAAGCTTCTTCAGATCCTTAAAATCGATATGGAACAATCTGGACAGATCCATATATGTCGGTGACCGTTTAAGATCCCATAGGATGGCTCTTACACTTGTCAGTATAGTTACGACTGTACTGGGTCTGGTACTTATTATAATTGATGTGACCACGGGAAAATATTCCATGATGGTTGCAGCTTCCATAACCTCCTTAGCCGGGGCAGTCTGTGCGTTATGCGCTTCTGTTTTGAACCGGTATAAAATAGCAGAGGTGATTCCCACGGTATTCTGTGCGATTGCCTTTTCGGTCTATGCATTTACCGGAGCCGCTGAAGGTACCGCTGTATTATGGTCTCTCCTGCTTCCCATAGGAGTATGCTACTTTGTAAATGTTAAATACGGCATTATACTTTCCGTTTATTATGACATACTTTTTGCGATAGTTTTTTATTCCCCATTTAAAGATCTGATCGCCGATAAATATCCGTCAGCATTTATGGAAAGGTTTCCTATTGTGTTTTGTGCACTTTCAATTTTTACCTGTATGGCAATGATGCAATATCACAGAACGGCACTGTTCGAGATAGAGCATGCAGACAGGCTTACGGAGGAAGTAGCCAAACAGACAGCGGTAGCTGAGGAACGTAGCCGCAGGATAGAGCAGATGTCGTTCCAGACAATTCAGACTCTTGCCAATGCAATAGATGCGAAGGATCCGTATACAAAGGGTCATTCAAGCCGGGTCAGTCAGTATTCCGTCATGATCGCAGAGGCATTGGGATGGGAGAAGGAAAGGATAGATGATCTTAAATTCGCTGCACTGCTGCATGATATAGGTAAAATCGGTGTGCCGGATTCGATACTGAACAATCCCAGAAGACTGACGGATGTGGAATATAACATAATCAAATCCCATTCCTCCATGGGTGGAGATATTCTTAAGAACAGAGTTCTTATTAAAATGGCAGAGGATGTTGCAAGAAGCCATCATGAAAGATATGACGGACGGGGTTATCCTATGGGACTTAAGGGGGAGGAAATATCGGAGGAAGCAAGAATAGTTGCGATAGCCGATGCATTTGATGCCATGAGCTCAAGCAGGGTCTACAGAAAGGCATGTGATAGGGATCATATAAAACATGAGCTGACAAATGGACGGGGAAAACAGTTCGATCCTGATTTTACAGATGTATTCCTGAATCTGTGGGAAAAGGGTCTTTTGGATGAAATAATGAGCAGTGATTCAAATGATGATAACAGTGGTCTTGAAGAATCCTCGGCTCTTTTACAGGAGGTAATGGAAACCTTCGTATCTCAAAGCGCGGTTGATGATATTGATATTACGACAGGTATAATGACAAGGACGGCCGGAGAAACTGTGATGGCACAGGCCATGAAGCTTGACGACGGATGTTTCGTATTCTTTGATGTAGATAATCTTAAGAAGATCAATGATACCCAGGGACATGATTCAGGTGACAAGGTACTCAGGCTTATGGGTGATACACTGATTGATAACAGCAGTGACGGCGTTTGCTGCAGGCTTGGAGGAGACGAATTCCTTTTGTTTATCAGGAAGGTGTCTAAGGAAGAGGCTGAAGACAGGGTAAAGACTATAATAGATGATTTTGAGAGCAGAAAGAGCACAGATCCCAAGCTTTCGGTAGCTTCACTTTCTGCCGGCATGGTAATGTGTACGCCTTCGGACACATATATGAAGGTATACAGTAATGCCGATAAAGCTCTTTATCATGTGAAACAGAACGGTAAAAACAATTTCGGATTCTATGACAGTGATTCTGAGGCTGTAAGAAATGAAGAGCTTGATATGAAGCGTCTGGTAAATGGTATCAAAACAAGCGGAAGCTATAACGGAGCCATGGGAGTGGAGTACAGGGAGTTTACCAAGCTGTATGAGCTTGTTGCCAACATGGAGAAACGATTCGACTGTCCGTTTAAGCTTATCGTTGTTACACTTGAAACTGTTTCGGGCGATGCACCGGATATAAATGAACTGGAGAAGGCCATGTTTTATATGGAGCAGTCAATTCATCAGACTATCCGCGGCGTGGATATCCTCACACGATATAGCAGTCAGCAGTTCCTGATCCTATTACTCGGAGCGGATGACGATGGTGTGAAACTGGCTGTAGACAGAATCTTCAGAGGATATTATAAGATGAATGTAAGCGGTGCATTCTCGCCGTCATATGCAGTGGCAGACTCGGATAAGCTCACTTGACCGATGCGGTCAACCGACAAAACGGATTAAACGGGAATTCCCGTGATTAAGAAATAACGTCAAATACATAAGAGTAAATGCCAGAGTAAGGTAATGGAGGATAATATGTCTGAATTAAGTGACAGACTGCGGAGAGAATTTGCAGCCGGAGATATGGTAAGGGATGCGGGACTCTCTACACCTGAGGATATAGAAAGATACGACGATTTATGCTATGGAGAGGATAAGAGCTTCAATATCCTTGATGTTTACAGGCTTAAAGAGAAAAAGGGAGAACTGCTACCTGTTATCGCAATAATACACGGGGGTGCCTGGGTGTACGGAGATAAGGGAGTGTATCAATATTATGCGATGAGTCTTGCCCAAAGAGGCTTTGCCGTTGTGAATTTCTCATACAGACTTGCACCTGAGAACAGATTTCCGGCCCAGCTTGAAGATATATGCGCGGTGTTTAGGTGGATGGAGGCCAATCAGGAAAGATATGGTCTGGATGTTAAGAATGTATTTGCGGTCGGTGATTCGGCAGGAGCACATCTGTTGGGACTGTTTGCCGCAATATGTTCCAATCCGGAGTATCTTGGAAGGCTTTCTGAGAAATATATAGATGCTGATTTTTCCCTGCCGGAGCAGCCGTCACGCCTTAATGCGATAGCGCTTAATTGTGGAAAATATGATCTTGCAAGGGAAAATGAAGAAGATAAAGACACACGTGAAATAGTAAAGGATTTTTTTGTTAACGGTGGTGACGAGGATGAATTCAGACTGGCCAATGTAACCACATGGATAACCGGGGATCATCCTCCAGTATTTATGATGACCTGTCCCGGTGATTTTCTTAAATATCAGGCTCCTTATATGATGGAAACGCTTATGGATAAAGATGTCCCGTTTGATTTCAGGTTCTATGGGAATGCGGATAATCCGCTCACTCATGTATTTCACTGTAATGTCAGGCTTGAGGATGGCCGGATCTGTAATGATGATGAGTGTGCATTCTTCAAAAGGTATATTGTGTCAGTATAAAACCTATATTATGATTCAGGGGTCAAAATTTTATTTTATGATTAACGGATTGTTATGGCATTGGTCTCTTTTCCGTTTTCGATTATGGTTCCGCCGTTGTATACGGCCTTTCCGTCACAATCAAAGGTTAAAGATCCGCTTATATTAAGAGTTCCGCCGTTCATAACTATATCACCGTTGGAATCAAGGCCGTCGGTATCGCCTTCCGACATTCTGATCGTAACCGAACCGTTATTCTGCTCATATAACGGTACCGTATTATCCGATTTGTGTGCGGCATTTATGCCGTCGCCCGTAGCAGTTATATCTATGTCCCCGCCGTTTATCGTAATAACGGTTCCTTCAATTCCTTCCGCACCCGAAAGAACGATATCTCCTGCATCGATCTTTATGTCTGTAGTGGCATGTATCGCATCATCTACGGCATTAATATTTATATGTCCGCCGCTTATATAAATGTATCCGACAGTTTCATCACTTTCATTATCCGCATGCAGCCCGTCATGGCATTCATATATGGCGATGGTTCCATCGGAGATCTCTATCGCATCATGTGCTTCTATCGCACAGCCCGTACAGGTAATACCGATAGTGCCCCCTGTGATCCTGACCGAATCCTTACCTGAAATACCGTTATCTTTTGAGCTTATCGAGAGCTCTCCGGGACCGTCTATTGTAAGGTCATCTTTAGAAAAAATAACCGCGTCCGTGTTAGTCTTTCCATCTTTGGAAAAATCACCCGTCACTGACAGATCACTTTTACCTTCTGCTATCGTAATTAAGACATTATCGGCCTTTTTAACATATATACAAGGCCTGTTCTTATTAGTTATGCTAAGACCATCAAGTACAAGCTGTACCTCATCTTTTTTATCGGCGTCGATTAATATCTCTGATTCCGCAGCTGTGCCTGTGATAACGTATTTCCCGGCAGAATCAATGGTTATATCCTCACTGTCTTTTACAGTCAGTCTGATCTCATCTGCATTGGAATCCGTATCGGCAGTAACATCCTCTTTAACGGAAGGATTATCTGCAGCTGTGTTTTTATCTGCTCCGGCACAGCCTGAAAGTACAGCTGCTCCGGAGAGCAGGATCATAATCATAATAAATAATTTTATTCGGGTTTTCATGTTTGTTCACCGTTCATTCAGGCACCGGCCGTGTATGTTTTAACGCTGTAAATAGGGATGAAAGTTAACATTAGTTTAACATATTTAAGTCAGATATGACAGTATGTTGACCGTGAAAAGGATAAAGCGAAAAGGATAGAGTGCGATAGGACGATATGGATATAGGCTATTGCATGTAGAAAGACAGAGTGATATACTAGCTTAAGTGAAAAACAGGGGAGCCGGCTGCAGCCGGCTGAGAGGAGACACAGAGTCTCGACCCGTAACCTGATTTGGATAATGCCAACGTAGGGAGATAACGAAGACAGTAAGGACGTACCCTCGTGGTATGTCCTTTTGTATTGTAATGTAAGAGTAACAATTCAGAACAGGCTCAAAATATATGTGCTGTTCTGAATAGTTGCGGCACATTGGGGGCACCACCTTGTGTCGCATTACAAAATTAATGCCGGGAGGTAACACTATGTTAAAGACAGCATTAACGATCGCCGGAAGCGACTCCGGCGGAGGCGCCGGTATCCAGGCAGATATCAAGACCATGACCATGAACGGAGTATATGCTTCGAGCGCGATCACGGCTCTGACTGCACAGAACACGACCGGCGTAAAAAGTGTGAAGGAGGTAGACGAAGAGTTTCTTAAGGATCAGCTGGATTGTGTTTTTACAGATATCTATCCGGATGCGGTCAAGACAGGAATGATCCCGAATGCATCGCTTATGAAGGTGATAGCGGATGCGCTTACATTCTATAAGGCACGCAATATCGTGGTTGATCCTGTAATGGTGGCAACAAGCGGAGCGTCGCTTATGGCGGATACTGCACTTGATGCCATGAAGAAACTGATAATACCTCTTGCAACGGTTATAACACCGAATATTCCCGAAGCTGAAGCACTGCTTTGTGTGAGGATAGAGAGCGAAAAGGATATGGAGCTTGCGGCAGTGTCATTGTATGAAACCTACGGCTGTGCGGTCCTTGTTAAGGGTGGACATGGCATAAATGACGCAAGTGATTATCTGTATTCCGATATGGGTGGTAAATGGTACACATCGAAACGTATAGACAATCCGAATACACACGGAACAGGCTGTACGTTATCAAGTGCCATAGCGGCTTTTCTTGCCAAGGGTAACGGACTCGATGAGGCGATAGGGCTCGCCAAGGATTACCTTACCGGAGCCATAGCCGACGGTCTTGATCTTGGTAAAGGAAGCGGACCGCTCAATCATCTTTATACACTGAACCGTGTTAAGGGATGAACCGCCGTAAGAGCCTGGCGGTGTCAGGCATATCTTTCATAAGAGCCTGGCAGTATTGAGCTTAACAGCAGTCTTAAACGGAACAGTTGCTTAAGGACTGCTTACCCGGCGGACAGGGAATGATCTCCAAGAGGTGAGAAAACGTAACTAATGACATATCATCCAGGGAGACAGAAATGAAGAAGACTAATTTAAAGAAAATGATACTTACTGCAATATTTGCGGCAATAGCAGTTGTAGGATCGATGTTTTCCGTACCTGTTGCGGGTTCCAAATGCGCACCGATACAGCATCTGGTAAATGTACTGTGTGCAATATTCTTAGGACCCTGGTACGGACTGGCAGCGGCGTTTATAGCAAGTGTTTTGCGTAACCTGATGGGACTTGGAACACTGCTTGCATTTCCGGGAAGTATGTGCGGAGCATTACTTTCGGGATTATTGTACAGGATATCGGGAAAGAGATTTACGGCATATTTCGGAGAGATGTTCGGAACGGGAGTGATCGGCGGTATGCTTGCATATCCCGTGGCGGCATTCCTAATGGGGAACAGCTCGGCCACTCTGTTTATGTTTGTTATTCCTTTTCTTATCAGTACGATAGGCGGTACAATTCTTGCATCGATATTATGTGAAACTTTGGCCGGATCCGGACTGCTTGCCCGATTAAAAAGAATGTTGGGAGATGAGAGCAATGAAGGAAATGAAGTACACAACGCAGATGGACGCAGCGCGGAAGGGTATAATAACACCTGAGATAAAGGAAGTGGCGCGTAAGGAGAAAATGGATGAAGGGATGCTTTGCGAGCTTGTTGCCTGCGGTAAGGTTGCTATATGCGCAAACAGGCACCATAAGTGCTTAAGTCCCGAAGGCGTGGGAAGTATGCTGCGCACCAAAATAAATGTAAACCTCGGAGTATCGAGGGACTGCAGGGATTACGATATCGAAATGCAGAAGGTCATGAGCGCAGTAAACATGGGAGCGGAAGCTATCATGGATTTAAGCTCGCACGGTGACACCCAGCCCTTCAGACGTAAGCTTACATCTGAATGTCCTGCAATGATCGGAACGGTTCCTGTATATGATTCCGTTATTCATTATCAGAGGGATCTTAATAAGCTTACTGCGAAGGATTTCATTGATGTGGTGAGGCTGCATGCAGAGGATGGTGTTGATTTTGTTACCCTTCACTGCGGGATTACAAGGAAGACGATAGAACAGATAAAGAAGCATAAAAGGAAAATGAATATAGTAAGCCGCGGCGGCAGCCTTGTTTTTGCATGGATGAGCATGACGGGTGAGGAGAATCCCTTCTACGAGTACTATGATGAGATCCTTGATATCTGCGAGGAGCATGATGTTACCATATCGCTTGGTGATGCATGCAGGCCGGGGTGTCTTGCGGATGCTACCGATGTGTGCCAGATAGAGGAGCTTGTAAGGCTTGGGGAGCTTACCAGGCGTGCATGGGAGCATAACGTACAGGTAATGGTTGAGGGACCCGGCCACGTGCCGCTCGATCAGATAGCCGCCAATATGAAGGTTCAGCAGACGATCTGTATGGGAGCACCCTTCTATGTTCTGGGACCGCTCGTTACGGATATAGCACCTGGTTACGATCACATAACCTCGGCGATAGGAGGAGCGGTAGCTGCAATGAACGGTGCAGCCTTTCTGTGTTATGTTACACCGGCAGAGCATCTTGCACTGCCGAATGTTGAGGATGTTAAGCAGGGCATAATAGCATCCAAAATAGCTGCACATGCGGCCGATATAGCCAAGGGGATACCGGGTGCTAGGGATATAGACGACAGGATGGCCGATGCACGCAGAAACCTTGACTGGGATGCGCAGTACGAATGTGCTCTGGATCCCGAAACCGCAAAGGCGATCCGCGACAGCAGGGCGCCCGAGGATGACCACAGTGAAGCCTGCAGTATGTGCGGTAAATTCTGTGCAGTAAGAAGCATGAACAAGGCTCTTGCGGGAGAGATGATTGACATATTATAACTATCCGATTTTAACGAGGAAGATCATGGACAGAGATATATTAAGCCTGTATGCTATTACAGACCGTCGATGGCTTAAGAATGGTGAGCGTCTTGAGGATAAGGTGGAGGAAGCCATTCTCGGCGGAGCCGGGATAGTGCAGTACAGAGAGAAGGAGCTTAAGGGAGACGAGCTTAAGTCACAGGCGCTTAGGATAAAGGAAGTATGCAACAGATACGAAGTACCCCTTATCATAAATGATGATGCAGAGCTTGCTGCGGATATAGATGCAGACGGCGTGCATGTGGGCCGTTCGGATATTGGTGTGGCAGATGCAAGAAGAATACTTGGAAACGGAAAAATAATAGGAGCTACAGCCAAAACTGTAGATCAGGCCAGAGAAGCTTATGCATTGGGTGCTGATTATCTTGGGAGCGGAGCGGTATTCGGCAGTGAGACGAAGACTGACGCCAAATACATGAGCCCTGAACTGCTTGGTACCATAGCTGAGAGTGTACCTGTTCCTGTCGTAGCGATAGGCGGGATAGATGAAACCAATGTATCCGGACTTAAGGGTCTTTCGATCGCAGGGGTTGCGGTCATACATGGAATCTTCGGCAGAAGAAATGTAAGGCAGGGTGCGGCCGCAATACGGGGTCATTTATACGGAAGACCGGTAGTTCAGTGTATCACCAATCATGTAACCGTTAATGATGTGGCTAACGTTGTACTTGCGATGGGCGCATCACCTATAATGGCGCACCACATTAAGGAGGTAAGCGAGGTGCAGGAAAAAGCAGCTGCACTACTTCTTAATCTTGGTGCAACGGATGATTATGATGCGATGAAGGAAGCCATGAAAACGGCAGTTAAATACTCACATCCCGTGATCATCGATCCTGTCGGAACGGCAGTAAGCAGCTTCAGACGAAATCAGGCAGAGGAGCTTCTTAAGATAGGGATACCGGCCTGCATAAGAGGAAATTACTCTGAGATACTTGCTCTTTGTAAAGAGGAGAAAACGCTTAATGGCTTGGATGATGACAGAACATATGATAACATTGAAGAAATGAAGGAAGTGGTATGCGAATATGCAGGGAGGATCGGAACAGTAGTGGCCGCATCGGGCGTGACCGACATAATATCGGACGGTAAGACAACGGTATGTATAGAAACGGGTCACAGCATGCAGAGACAGATAACAGGCTCCGGATGTATGTTGAGCGCTGCGATCGCTTCACAGATCGCCCTTTGTTCACGTGCAACACTTCCCTATATCGCAGGAACCTGTAAATATATAGGGGATAGGGCAGCGAATGCAGCCAATGAGATGATCAGGGAAGAAAAGGGAAGTATGAGCTTCCGCACCTGTTTTATTGACAGTCTCTAACGGGATAGAAATATCGTTGCTGCCATTAAAGGAAAACTCCGATATCACGATGAATAAGAAACATTTCCGGATGAAGAGAACTGAAGACAACTGATAAGGAGTGAATATGCGGAATATTTATGAGATATACGGAACCGATTCACATGAGATGACCAAAAAGCTCATGACTGCAGCTGATATTGCAAGCCAGATTCCGAAGGGTACGGATATTGCATTAAAGCCCAATCTGGTTAAGGCAGGAGCACCGGAAACAGGAGCCACGACTCATCCGGGAGTTATTTCAGGCTGTATAGAGTATCTTATGGAGCATGGATTTAACAGGATCTCTATAATCGAAAGCTCATGGGTGGGAGAAAGGACTGAACGGTCGGTTAAAGCATGCGGCTACGATAAGATATGCGAGAAATACAATGTGCCTTTTTATGATCTTAAGACTGATAAGGTGAGAGTCGTTGATACACCGTTCAGGCCGATGGAGATCTCATGCCGTGCACTGGATGCAGGTTATCTTATAGACCTGCCGGTTCTTAAGGGTCATTGTCAGACGCTGATCACCTGTGCACTTAAGAATCTTAAGGGATGTATACCTGACAAAGAGAAGAGACAGTTTCATGCCGACGGACTGTACAAGCCGATAGCGGCTCTTGCTGCGGTATTAAGGCCGTCTCTTGTGATTGTGGACAGTATTTGCGGAGATCTTGACTTTGAGGAGGGAGGTAATCCCGTACAGACCAACAGGATGATGCTTGGCACCGACCCGGTTCAGATGGATGCTTACGGATGCCGGCTGATGGGGCTTAAGCTCAGGGATGTACAGTACATAAGTCTGGCAGAGAAATGGGGAGCAGGAAGTACTGATATATCTCCCGATGACATAATAAGACTTAACGAGCCGGAAAGTGCAGGATCATATCCTCAGATGACGGGAAAGATTAAGTGGCTCGTGAAGAATGTAGATGCCGACAGCGCCTGCTCAGCCTGTTATGCATCACTTGTAAGAGCTCTGTATATCGCGGATACAGAGGGATATCCCATAAAAGACAGGATATGTATAGGGCAGGGGTACAGAGACAGAGTTCCCGATGGTATAGGTATCGGAAGATGCTGCAGTAAGGCAGAAGAAGTTATTATGGGCTGTCCTCCGACGGCCGAAGAAATATTGAAAGCCTTAAAGAACCGAAAGAATGCATAAAGAACCGGAGGGGCGGAGTTACAGGGACTTACTGATGATCCTCTTTCCTGAATTTTTTGTAACTGATAAATGCCTGATAGCCGAAAAATAGGCTCATAAAAATACATATTTCAAGATATTTACCGTTGTGAAGGATAGAGACCGTAACCCCTATCAGCCATAATATGGTAGTTATGATATTCAGAATGAAAGCTCTTTTAGTGTTCATATTCATAAATGTCCTTTACACATTATATATTCCGATTTTATCATATATAAGCAGCTTATAACAGAAGGAGATCTGTATTTTCAGACAGAGGAATTCAAAAGGCTCGGAGGAAAGTTCGTACAGGATGAGAAGGTTGTTCTTATTCAGAACAGATTTGAGCAGAAAAGAAATGAGATAAGTGAAGATAATTATTTCCCATAGGTGTTTCCGGGAAATTAAGCAGGATCAGCTCCGACGGATATGTTGTGGTTACCGTAAAGAACAGGGTCAATATAAACGAGTTCGTTGTTGATGAAAAGCACAACATAGAGCTGACTATCTCGAAAAGAGCAGACAGTGATAAAGCAGATGACCGGTGTGTCCGAAGTACTCGAATATACAGGCCTTATCGATAAAATAGAGTAGGGATGAATCCCAAACGAAAAATATGATATAATCATAAAAAAATATTCAGGGAGGTCTTATGTCTGTTAGTGAAACAACACAGGAAAGAAAATCAAAATCTCCTGAAGATTCAAAGGTAGAGTGGTTTAAAGCTGTACAAAAAGGGGATATAAATATTAATAACGGTCTGTTCGGCGGAGCGTTACTGAGCTGGATGGATGAGGTGGCGGGTATTGCTGCCATAAGGCACTGCGGGAGAACCGTAACCACAGCGGCTATTGATAATCTTACGTTCAAGAAAAGGCTCGTATTGGGTGATCTTGTTGTAATAGAGGCAAAGGTTACTTATGTCGGTAACACCTCACTTGAAGTGAGGGTGGATGTGTATAAAGAAGATATAGCCAAAAGTGTCCGTTACCCTGTTAACAGAGCTTTTTTTACTGAGGTCTGCATAGATGATCAGGGGAGACCAATGAGGATTCCTTATGATCTTCGTATAGAAACGTTAAGTGAACGGGCTGATCATGAAGGAGCAAAAAAGAGGATAGCCTACAGGAAACAGCGTATGAAAGAAGGCTTCTGACTTTATAAGGGAATACCGTCGTTTTTAAAGCAAATTTTATAATCTGTATTAACAGATTATCTGTTCACGGAAGAAAGATTCTGTTAGTATTTTGGCAGGAAGTTCAGGAAATGTTGTGATATGAAAAAGACTTTAATTATCATTGTAAACGTGATCATCATGGCGGCCATATTGATCTTCGTTGTTCTCTATTCCGGATATGAAAACAGGGATGCTTATCGCAGACAGATAGAACATTTTGAAAATACTACTGTCACCATGGAGCAGGTAACGCAGAATTATCTGGAAGGCGAACAGAGGATCTGTGATGTATGGGCGCAATTTATCAACAGCAGCTCCATGACTATGGAAGAGGCAGCCGATTATATCCGTGCCTCTCATGTTCTTGAGAACACATCGGCTCATCTGATATCGCTCAACACTCTTACAGGTCTTTCTACGCGTCCCAGACTGGGTACGACAGATGATTATGCCGTTTCATATCAGCGGCTGGATATCCTTAGCAATACGGATTGGATCAATGCGATCGGGAAATCAATTAATATAACCCGTGCTTACACAAATCCGATGAATGGTGAACAGTCACTGGCCTTTTGCAATAATATCACGATATTTGATCCCGAAAGCAATTCAAACGAGGCTGCGGTATTACTGAGGGTGATTCCCATCTCGGCACTGGAACAGAAATGGGTATTTCCACAGACAGAACTGGTGAATGCCGAGCTGTCAATGATCGATGCCAACGGTGATTATATCCTTAAGGGAAACAGTTTTAAGAACTCCGGTTTTTTTGAGTTCTACAAATCTTATAATGCAACGGATCCCGAAACATCAAAGGAACTCTTCGACAGGGTCACTTCATCAACAGGTTCCGTTTCAATGATCAACTCGCACGGACAGGAGTGCGTACTTGCATATACACCTGTATCTGCCACGGTCGGCTGGACAATGCTGGGTCTTGTTCCGGCTAAGGATCTCAATGTGAAAAACGATAATTGGGTGTTATTCGGAGTAGTATCTGTCGGATTACTGGTGTTGTTTTTCTGTGACCTGTTCTATATGCTCTACCTTAACAAGCATCTTCAGATCACGGCAAGAAAGGCAGAGTCAGCCAATAAAGCCAAGACTGATTTCCTCTCCACCATGTCGCACGATATCCGCACTCCAATGAATGCCATCATAGGTCTTACGGCTATTGCCGAGAAGAATCTCGCGGATGTGGAGTCAACAAGGGAATACCTTCGTAAGATAAGTCTTGCCGGTAATCATCTGCTGACACTGATAAACGACATTTTGGATATATCTAAGGTGGAAAGCGGTAAGCTGAAATTAAGTCCCCTGACGTTCTCGATTGTGGAGACGGTCGAGAATCTTGTAAATATTTCACAGCCTATGATCAAGGAAAAGAATATTGAATTCAGTTTCCACATCAATCAGATGGAAAAGGAATACTTATATACAGATCAGCTGCGTCTGAATCAGATTTATATCAATATACTTTCCAATGCCATCAAATACACGGAGCCGGGAGGACGTGTCAGTGTAGATCTGCGTGAGGAAAAGAGTAATATACCGGACTGTATTCGGCTGACCTATGTTGTAGCGGATACAGGTATCGGGATGAGTCCGGAATTCATGGAGAATATGTATAAGCCCTTCTCACGGCAGATAGACAGTCGTGTTAACAGTATTCAGGGAACCGGTCTTGGGCTGACCATAACCAGGCAGATGGTTGAACTGATCGGGGGAACCATTGAATGTCAGAGCGAGCAGGGCAAGGGAACAACCTTCACTGTTGCACTGGATATCCCTGTGGCTGACAGGCAGCGGGAAGATATGCAGCTTGAACCTATAGATGTTCTGATCGTTGATGATGATGAGACCATGCTACGGATGGCAGCTGACACGTTAGCGTCTCTGGGCGCATCGGTGGAACAGGCAGGTAACGGACTGGAAGCCATTGGTATGATCGGGCACAGGCATCAATCCGGCAGGGATTACGATGTCATCATAGTTGATTGGAAAATGCCGGATATAGACGGACTTGAGACGATCAGCCGGATACGTTCGGAGATAGACACAAATGTTCCTATATTACTAATCTCCGCATATGACTGGTCGGATATAGAAGATAAGGCAAAAGCTGCTGGAGCGAACGGTTTTGTCACCAAACCGCTTTTCCGTTCTACACTTTATGATAAGATAAACGACCTTATCGGAAAAGAGTCAAGCTCTGTTGAACCGGAGGATGATTACTCGGATCTGCAGGGATTGCACATCCTTGTGGCCGAGGATAATGATATCAATTGGGAAATAATTTCCGCCATGTTATCCATGTTTGGGATAACCAGTGACCGTGCAGTGAACGGACGGGTCTGCGTTGATATGATCAATACAGCGGAAAAGGGCAGTTATACACTGATCTTTATGGATGTACAGATGCCTGAGATGAACGGTCTCGATGCAACAAGAGCAATCCGCAGACTGGAGAATACGTGGGCAGCATCCATTCCGATTGTAGCGATGACGGCAGATGCATTCTCTGAAAACATCATGGAATGTATGGATGCGGGAATGAATGGGCATATTGCGAAACCAATAGATGTCAAGCTGGTTATAAAGGAAATCCGGAGAATAAAGGAAGGAAGAGGATAATTATGCAAAAGACAATGTGTGTTTTTTGCTGCTGATGATTCTGAACCTGACGGCATGTGGTTCGAAGAATCAGGAAACAACGGCCGAAGAAGGATTCAGTCCCGCTTTTGATACTTCGGTCAGCTGTCATATCGGAATAGCCGGAGGCTATGATAATTTTGAGGCCCTTGAGACTGAATTCGACCGTTTCAATGATTACTATCCCAATGTAGAACTGGTCTATACCAAGATTGATGATTATAACAATATGATCGGTACTGTACTTAATGGAAAAGATGCTCCTGACATTTATGTCAATTACTCCTGGATGTATGACCGTGACCAGTATAAAGATTCTATAGATCATGCTGAGGATCTTTCAGATCCCGGGCTGGGGCTAGACCTTGACTGTATCCGCAGCAATATCATCCTGAATACTGACGACGGAACGCTGCCGATGGTTCCGGTTTTCGCAAATACCTATGGCATGCTTGTGAACGAAAGTCTTTTTGAAAAAGAGGGCCTGAGCATTCCAACTACCCATGATGACCTGTTCGGGAGATACCGTATCCGGAACAAAGAAAAGAGAAAGCCGTTCCGAGGCATTTATTGCAAAGCCGTTTGCATATACCTTTGTTCCCGTTCCCATGTCGGAGGAAGGTGCTACTTTCCTTGATATGTCTAATCTGCAGTTTTCTGTCAATAAAAACAGTTCTAATATGGAGATGACCAATGAGTTTATGCGTTTCTTGATCACATCGCGGGAGCTTAATGAAATGGCTCAGAACAAAGGACTTATGTCGCCGACTAAGGATCTGTCTTTTAACAGCATGTATGCTGCATTCGGAGCTGTTCCGGAATCACGGGTTCTGTCTCCGGAAGAGATCGGATTGACGGATGATGCTGTTATACAGTTAAGACAGGCAGTTTATAATGTCGGAACAGGTGTAATGACCATAGATGAAGCAATCGCCGGTTATGGCACATTTACACAATAACCGAGGGTCTGATCTGTCTTCTTTGGTGTGTGGACGGTAGTGTGACTGTTGGGGTGTTATAACTTATTCAGAAAAAAGATAAAGCGCACCGATAAACAAGACAGGTTTTCCCTCTATTTCACAATCATTCAACGGGAAAAGGCCAGAGATGATCGATATGCTCTCCGGTCTTTTCTTCTTTGTTAAAATAATAAACAGGTAGAAAGTGTTTTTTATTGTCATTGCAAAAGTATAATATATATAATAATAAACATGATCAGAATGAACCTTTATTGCAGATCAGGGAAAATATATGTGATCTAAGCGGAACAGACAGACATCAAATGATGCTGTAAGAGTTAGGAGGGATAAAAGACATGGAGATCACTTATAAGAAACTTACAAAAGCCGAATTGGATACGTTCATCAAGATGCGGATAGATCAGCTTACCGAGGAATACGTTTCAGAGGGAAGGCAGCTGCCTCAGAATGTCGATCTTAAGAGTGCACTGGAGGATTATTATAAGCGGCATATGGCGGACGGGACTTTTGTTTCGTGGCTTGCGATGGATGCCACGAAGATCATCGGAACCAGCGGCATGTCCTTTGTTGAGAAGCCGCCGTATTTTACCTGCCCGTCGGGACGACTGGGTCTGCTTTCAAGTATGTATACAGATCCGGAATACAGACGGATGGGAATAGCGAAAGAACTTCTTCACAGAGTCATAGAGGAAGCCAGAGCATATGGTTGCGGAGCAGTGCATATCACCGCTTCTGATATGGGAGTCAAACTCTATACGGCATATGGGTTTAAGCATAACGGGAACTTTATGCAGTATGATCTGTAGTCCGGGCAAATGATTTCCGGTCAGATAAGAATGTTGTTGTACCCTTTTGTTTGCCTTGGGAGAAGGGGGTGATTTCATGGAAAAGAATATTGAGGTAAATAAAGCACCGATTTCCATGCCTTTCCGATTGCGATATGTGTGGATTGTGTAAAGTATTCCATGGAAAAGATCCGGAAAATGCGTATGATGACTACATTAAGGGAAAGCAGTCTTTTAGGAATGTATCTGCTGATTACAAACATGGATAAAATGTGCGTCGCCAGATATAACTTGGATGGGAAAGGAATAGAAGATGATAAGAAAATCATATGTTATGGTATTGCTCTGCCTTCTGAGTGCCATGCTTTTTTCGGGCTGTGGTAACTCAAAGTCAGCTGAAGCTGATCTTAAGGGGAAGCCGGAAAATGTAAGCGAAAAAGCTAGCGAGGAAGATACCGGCGGGAAAGAGGCTGCCGGGGAAGAAGTTAATGGGAAAGAGGCTGCCGATAAAGATTCAAATGGCAAAGATAAGTCTTCGGTGAATACAAAAAAGAGAGTAAAGAAGGCTGATGGAAGAGCTTCCGGCAAAAAGTCCCTGGCACAGCGAATGGCAGGCAAGTACAGTTATCACTACAGTGATGAGGAAGGCAACGAGGAATTCTTTCTTATGGATGTAGTGCCGTTTGGTGACAACCTTTATGCATTCTGCGGACAGGCAATGCCCGAAGACTATGAAAACCTTGAAGCGTACACATTCTGGGCAGCTGAATTTATTCCGTATGACGCGGATGAGACGACAAGCACAGACGGTGATACGGTTACCGTAAATGAACTCTGCTTTTCCGTGATGGCAAATGCAGGTCTGTACTCTGATACAGGTCATAAGGGAACCATCACTCTTACGGATGACGGACTTGTATTTGAAGGATTTAAGAATGAAGGTTTTCTTGTGCCGGAATATGACGACAGCAGGCTGTTCCTAAAGGATGAACGTGTAGAGGATGCCTTCGGATATCTGAAACATAAGTCGGATGAAGGAGATGAAGAGCTGCAGGGGCTATGGATCCTTGACAGTAAAGATGCGGATCTTTATCTGGAGTTTAAGGGATCCGATCTTTATATATATAAGAAAGCTCCAAACAAAGAAGTATTCTATGCAGCTGGCGGATGTGATTTTTCAAACGGATCGTTTGAATGCACAGCTAGCCGCATTGGATACGGTGGAGAGCCGGTTGAACTTTTGTGTGATTATAAGTTTACGGGCGATACCCTGACACTTAAGTTCTCAGATTCCGATCTGCCTGAGGGAATCCCGGAAAATGGCAAATATTTAAGGATCGACAATGAAGATGTTCATGTTGTGACAATGGACGAGGTGGAGCTTGATTCGGAAGCTTTGGGGATGTTCGGAAGAAGTACAGATATTGAAGGGCTTGTATCACAGGATTATTATGGCGTATTTGTGTCCTCAGCAAAGGAGCCTGAGAAGCTTGAGTCTGTTATGGATAAGCTTGAGAAGGCCGGTTTTATGGGAAGCTGTGCTGTATATACACCTGATTTCAGCGGTCTTAATCCGGAACCTTATTATATTGCGGTCACAGGGATGTATACGTCGGAAAGTGATGCCAAAGAGGCCCTTTCGGATGCAAAGGGCGCGGGATTTAAGGATGCTTATGTGAAATATGCGGGAACTTATATCGGGGATAAATATTGGTATACCATGTATGGCGGTGATAATATTGAAATATTAAAGGATGGAGTAATGCTTCGCGGCGTATCGCTCGAAATACCGTACCGTACAGAGGAAGACGAGATAACAGTCAACCTGCTTGTTTCAAAAGATGCCGTGTTTGACAAAACTGCCGACACCGACAGCTTCGGAAACTACGAAAAGGGTGATACTCCTTACGATTGGATCATCAGGAACTATAAGCTGATGAATGAGGATGTTGATCAGTATATGATGGATGGACCCGCCCTGTCAGGAGTATTTGAGGTCGGCATCCGCGATAATAAGATAACAACATATTACGGCAGCTACTGGTGGGACTGAGGCTCCATTGCCGCAGGCAATTCAGGATGGAGCCGAAGGAAATGCCGCCGAACGGAAGTGAGGGGGCGCTACCTTAGCACTGAGGCTTTCCCTCAACGAGGCGCTTACGTGCTATGAATGCGAAGCAGCACAGGTGAATACTGAAGGTTACAAGCCACGAAACCGGATAGGAGGAATAAAGCACAGCCGGAGTATGGTAAGCGGAGAATATGGTCATTATCCACACTATACGAAGACCGCATGCGCCCAGTAATGATACGGTCATAGGCATGACAGAGTAACCCATCCCGCGCAGACTTCCGACAACGACTTCCATGGTCCCGCAGAGGAAATAAGTGGGGAAGATGATATTCATTCGTTTCATTCCATAATCAATAACGGCCGTTTCGGTTGAGTAGATCGAAAGGAGCTGCCTTCCGAACATCCTTGCGGTAAGACCCATTGTAAGTCCTGTGGCGGTAACAGATAGAAGACAGATAATGAGAATTCGTTTGACTCTGTCGTATTTACCCGCGCCCATATTCTGACCCGTAAAGCTTAAGGTGGTCTGATGGAAGGCGTTCATGGAATTGTAAATAAATCCTTCGATATTGCTTGTTGCGGTATTTCCGGCTACCGCAACGGCACCGAAGGAATTGACGCTTGACTGTATAAGTACATTGGAAATCGAGAATACAGCGCCCTGAAAGCCCGCCGGAAGGCCTATTCTTGCTATCCTTACTGCTTCGCGCTTATCAAGACACAGTTCCTTAAGCACCAGCTTACACGGTCCATCATTTTTGATAAGGCACCGGACTATAAGGATGGCGCTGACAGTCTGGGATATTATGGTTGCCCATGCCACTCCTCTTACACTCATATGGAAGCGTATGACAAAGATCAGATTGAGAACGATATTTATGAAACCGGCTGCAAGCAGGAAATACAGCGGCCGACGGGTATCCCCGACGGAACGCAGTATGGCGGCACCGAAGTTATACAGAAGCATCATCGGCATACCAAGAAAATAGATCTTCATATAACTCACGGAAAGAGGAAGAATGTCTTCCGGCGTACCCATAAGAGTAAGCATGGGTGCTGAGATCAGCTGTCCGAGTATAAGCAGAAAGATCCCGCAGAGAATGCTTAATGATATGGATGTATGGATCGCCCGGGATAATTCCTTATGTTTCCCTGCACCGTAATAGTGAGCAACGGATACATTGGCACCTACTGACAGTCCCATAAACACATTTATGAGAAGGTTTATAAGAGAGCTCGTTGCACCCACAGCGCCAAGGGCATTGCTGCCCGCATATCTTCCTACAACCACCATATCGGCAGTGTTAAAAAGAAGCTGCAGAATTCCCGCAGCAATAAGGGGTATGGTGAATTTGATGATTTTTCCAAACAACGGACCGTTGCACATATCGGTCTCATATCGTCTTGCCATTTTCGCTCTTTTACCTTTTATAATAACCCGGCCTGTTTACCATTTGATAAACCTGCTAAAGATATGTATTCACACAAAGTTAGCTTATCACAAATGTAAGTATGTAACAAGCCTGCCCGTTTCGGTTTCTCCCCTGCCGCCTTCCCGTTTTGCTTTAAAACAGTCGGAAAATATGATAAAATTTGGTAGTGTAAAGCAGATTATGAAAACTATGAACCGGCATAAGGACTCTGTCTCCTTCGGAGCCACCTCATGCCAAATCTAAAGAGGTGGCCGATATGAGTGAAATGATAATAAATAAAACCAGATATATTATCCCGTTTATGGTACCTTTAGATGCCGATGTTACCGTGCCCGAGAAGCACTGGAGGCTCGACAGTGTACCGCGCGGGGAACATGATATGTACCAGTACATACTTGATTCTGTACATGCGGGCAGGAATACCATGCTTACGAATATCTGTACCGCATACAGATATGAACCGGACAGACATCCGATCCTTTCTCTTGTGTTTAATTCAAAGGAAAGGTCATATGATTTTGATGTGGTGGATGCCGGTTTGTTCATGTTTGTCAGCGATATAGGCTTTTTCTGGTATGAGACAGCCATGCAGCCGGATATTCCGGATGATGAACTGTTTAAGTTCAATTCAAGCCTTAAGGAGCTGAATTATTCCTCGAACTCCAAGATAATACGTCAAAGGGACAGCGACGGTACCTTTATGCTGGGGAACTGGATCGCTTCCCTGCTGCATGATGCGGTGGGAGAGGTGACTTTCTTTGCGGAGCGTATCAATGTTCTGTACAAAAATGACCCCGGTAATTACCCGCTGTATGTTCCCGACAAGGCGCTTATCTGCAACTATATGGTATATGAGTATATGGAGGATGATGAACTGGCTTACAACGCTTATCATCTTACCAAGGGATATAAGCCCAGCTACCATATGCCGCGTAATATCGCGCAAAGGATGAGGATGCCATTTGACAATGTCCTGTGGTACTGCTGCGGGGAAGGTGTGGGGTACTATACGATCGCGTACGAGGACAACCGTGTTTTCTTCACCAAGATGATGTCCAAGCGGTTTTTCAATGATTATTTCCTGATATACATGCTGGTTCTTAACAACAGATATGCGCTTATAAGGTTTGCGGAGCGCATAGCCAATGAGCTTCCGGCGGATATAGAGTCATACCTGTCGCCCGATCTTTATCCCGACATGAACGGGATGTCGGTCCGCAGCAAGAAGGATCTGTACGACCTTGAACAGAGAGTCACGAGGCTTGTTACCGAGATCGATCTGTTCATAACGAAGAATATACGCGCATCCGTGAGCCATACCGAGCATCAGAACGAATTCCTTGAATATCTCACCGGTGTATTTCGCATTCATGAGAGTATCGAACAGCTTACCATGGGAGTTACGGCTCTTCAGCGGCTACTTGCCAATCTGGTGCAGGCTGAGAGGTATTTTGACAACAATGAGGAGCTGATGTCATGGCGTAAGAACAGCGAATATTCGAAGCTGTGGCAGGAGAAGGAGGCTCTTCAGAGCGAAATGTACAAGGACGGGCTGACCGGACTTCTTAACCAGAAGGGTTATATACAGTTCTCAAAGGAAATATTTGACGAAGCTAAGGAGAATGATAAGATACTGTTCATCTGCTCTGCGGATATGAACGGATTAAAGCATATAAATGACACATACGGACATGCTGCCGGTAACAATGCAATAAAGGGATGTGTTGATATACTTAAGGCGGCGGCCGGGAAGGATGACCTGATATGCAGGACCGGCGGTGATGAGTTCGTGGTTCTCGGATTAAGGGACAGGATCGAAGGGGAAGAGGAAAGGTTCAGCAAGGCGGCGGAAGAGATGATACATAAGCTTAATGACGGTTCCGGTCTGCCTTATCAGATAGCGGTAAGTTACGGCCCCGTGCTTCAGGACATGACTTCCTACACGGGCAACCTCGAGATGCTGTTCAAACAGTCCGATGACAAGATGTACTCAATGAAGGTACTAAGGGATAAATACAGGAGAGATTGATCATATCAGACTGGTAGCACGGATCGAAACCGGGAAAGACAGAAGAACCGTCCCCGTGTCTTCAGGGTGTGTTTGAGGGAACGTGTAGGATATGGAAATACAGATAAAATGTACCAACTGCATACATTGTGAAACGGCATATTATCAGGATGACAATATGTGTGTTCCGCAGCGCTTTTCCTCTTCCGATCCGCGCAGTGTTTCGGACAATATAGCATGCAAATTCTACGTGGAGGCGGAAAGAGAGAGAACCAGGGCGGGACTTTACGGTATTATGATTCATGAAGTATGGAATGAGGAGGAAGGTCACTACGAGGAAGACCGTCCTCCGATGATCTGTTAGAGTCACGGGGGAGTCCCCGTGACTCTGATTTACTATTCAGAAGCCAATATCTGCTTCAGTGAGTTCTCGACGCTCTGAGCGATATCCTGCATCAGATTTATCGATGCTGAGGTTTCCTCGGAGGAAGCGACGAGGCTTTCGGCACGGACATTAACCCGCGCCACTATGTCGTTTAGCCGTCCGGATTCGGATATCAGCTTTTCTACCGTGGATCTTATGTCGTTATTGTTCTTGTTACTGTCATCCGCAGTTGCCTTGGAATCTTCAGCCAGCTTCTTGATCTCTTCGGCAACAACGGCGAAGCCTCTTCCTGTTTCTCCGGCACGGGCCGCCTCGATCGATGCGTTGAGGGCAAGGAGGTTGGTCTGCGAAGATATTGCGATGACATCGGTGTTGTTGGTTTCGAGCTTCTGAAGATATCCTTCGATGGTTTCGAGTACCTCTTTAAGCTCTGTGGCGAAACTGTCAACCTCAGACATGGCATCGGAGATACCCGAGCTCTGTACGGCATTGTCGTTGCTTGTTGTCTCTATCTGTGATATCGATTCCTTGAGAGTGGAGAAGTTATCGCTTATCTCGGCAGCAAGCGACATCTTCTTCTTGTTCATTTCCTCGTGAGCCTGTCTGACCTCTTCGGACAGTGAAACAGCACGATCCTTTTCCTCGTAAGCGCGATCCCTGATATAATGAACACAGTTGTGGATGTGACTGAAACCGTTGACTATCGCGATTGCCATCTGGCGGCATGATTCATATCCGCAGCAGCCACAGTCGATAGTACGTTTCTCCTGTGTGTCCTTTTTAAGCTTTGCGTATATTTCGTCAAGCTCTTTGTCAGTGGGGATCCTGTAAGAGCAAGTGGCACTTCTGTCCGTATATTTTCTTACGAAATCATTCAGATTAAGGTTAGCGAACTGCTTATTAAGCATTTCCAGCCTCTTCTTGGGAGTTATATTGCGTCCCCATGCGGATTTGCCTGACTCGTTCTTGCTGTCCTTCTTAATACGCTGGATAGCCATGAACACGTCTTCATTCATTGTGCCTCTTGCTTCCGTACCGGGTCCGTACAGACAGCCGTTGGTACAGTTGAGTGCATCAACAAAGAGATAAGGTGTCCTTCCGCCGCGGAGACGTTCCTTGTTTCTCTGGAGGTATTCGTACATATGATGCTCGCCCTCCATCTGACGTACAAGAGCATCTTCCCCGAGGAGCCAGTATACGTTCTCCTTAAGTCCTCCGGGCATCGGATAAATGGAACCAAGACCGTATTCTATCTCATCCTTGTACGGAGTATAACCGCTGACGGGATTCTCCTTAAGATACTTAACGAGATGTTTGAAGGTGAGGTTGTATGATACATAACCCTTGTTATTGGGGTCATCTATCTCATTTTTCTTGGCAATGCATGGACTTATGAAAGCAAGTTTGTCTGTGACTTTCATATACTTGTTTACATATATGGCTGCACACATCATCGGAGACTGTACGGGCATGAGCTTTGGAATGAGTTCCGGAGTGTAACGCTCAATATATCCGACAACTGCCGGGCAGGGCTGTGAAATGCCGCCGTAGAAATTGTTCTTTGTAATATAGTTGATATAACCCCACGTTGTTATGTCGGCGCCGAAGGATACGCTTATGAAGCGGTTGACTCCAAGCTTCTTCAGCATGCCGAGATATTTCTCGTATTCATTGGGATAATTGGCCAAAAATGCAGGAGCTATGAGTACCGAAATCTTTGTTCCCTTCTTAAGATCTTCGAAGAACTGATCAACGTCATCAATATATTCACTTGCACCATGCTCGCAGGCATCAAGACAGGCTCCGCAGGCTATACATCTGTCGGGGTCCCCATCGATTATATTGCCGCGTCCCTTTTCAACGGCGATATTGGCACCCATGCTGCTGCAGGCTTTAATGCAGCGGTTACATCCTATACATTTGTCATTGGTTCTTACAAGACTCGTTTTTTTTCCTCCGGAAAATCAACATGTAATATAATCTGTGTCTGTACGTGACATC
>JAILNV010000233.1 GCA_024691125.1 Lachnospiraceae bacterium
AGGCAGGAAAGGTATCATCTTACTATACGCTGCTCCAGCCATATAAAGGGTCGGGATTTTATGTCGGTGCAAACGTGGTCGGAGAGGCTGTTGCCGACATGGGGGGATTGAAAGCAATGCTTACCCTGGCGTCTAAGTATCCGGATTTTGACTACGATAAATTCTTTCGCCATTATGCGAACCTGTGGGCGGCTCAGATATCCCCGGAACAGGAAGAGTATTATTTTAAGGATGATTCCCATCCGCTGAATTTTTATCGTATAAACGTGGGTGTTCAGCAGTTTGATAAGTTTTATGAGACTTATAACTTACAGCCCGAGGATAAGATGTATCTGGAAGAAGATAAGCGGATCGCAGTCTGGTAAAAAACCTTAAATACAGGAGGAAATAGCAATGAGCGATACACAGGCAATGATAAAACTTGAGAATATAAAGAAATCCTATGGAAAGGTAGAGATCCTAAAAGGTGTCAACATGCAGATCAACAAGGGTGACATCTACGGCCTCATTGGTAAGAATGGTGCGGGAAAGACAACAATCTTCAAGATGATCCTCGGGCTTTCGGAAAAAAATGACGGCACCGTATCCATCGAGGGCAGCACGAACGAAAAGGAACTTATGGAAAACAGGAGCAAGATCGGGTTCCTTGTAGGCACGAAGTTCTATAATTATTTGTCTGCCAGGGAGAATCTGAAGTATTATGCGACGGTTAAGGGCATTAAGAACAGCAAGGAGGAGATAGACAGGGTACTTGAGATAGTCGGTCTTAAGGACGAGAAGAAGCCATTTAAGAATTTTTCTCTTGGGATGACGCAAAGACTCGGTATAGGTAACGCAATCTTAGGTAATCCGGATATTCTTATACTTGACGAGCCGACGAACGGACTTGATCCCCAGGGTATTGCTGATGTAAGGCATATGGTACAGCGTTTCAGGGATGAATTCGGTATGACGGTCATAGTCAGTTCTCATATCCTCGGCGAACTTGAGCATACAGCAGACAGGTTCGGTATCGTGAACGGCGGCGTAGTCGTACGTGAGATTACTCAGGAAGACCTGAAGGAGAAGCAGGCTTCGGTCGAGATAGCAGTTGATGACCTTCCTAAAGCAAAGGAGATACTGACGGCCAATAACATACGTATCATCCGAGAAATAGAGGAAAAATCGACACTTGAAGATTACTACTTCAGATTGGTGGGAGGTAGCAAGGAATGAGACAGCTTATTAAGGGAGATATTTCCAGGATTCTCAGAAAGAAAGAGATATATATCTTTGCTTTCCTGCTGTATGTTATTCTCTTTGCCGTAAAGAGCAAGACAGAAGTGGAGGATCAGATAAGCAGCTTTAAGAGCATGGTTGCGCTTATTGGAATGCTTATGTGCCTCGTTCCCGTATATATTACAGTATATGGGGATGAGATCCGTACGGGTTCCATGCAGACTGTCATAGGAAGGGGAATGTCAAGACGGAAAGTCATTATCAGTAAACTGATCGACTGCATAATACTGTTTACCATGATGTTCATAGTGTTCCTGCTCCTGTTCTTCGTCAAGAATGCCATAGCGGATCTGACACTTACACCAAAGCAGAACTTAATGGCATTCGTATATGTATTGCTGACCTGCATAAGAGCCACGGGATACTTTGCCGTAACAGGGCTGTTCCTGTTTTCTTCATGGAATATTGCCATAGGCCTTACGGCTTGTGTGATGCTCGTGTTTGTGAATGTTTCTCTTGCACTTGTCCAGACAAATATGCATATTCCGGTTCATGATTATTGGATAGACGGACTTGTGAATGCAGCATATAATGACCTGCTGATCGGCGATTTTCCATGGAAGCTCATTGTGATGATAGCGGTATATATCATTGGTGCCGTGGTGATTACAATTAAGATATTTGACAGAAAGGAGCTTGATCTATGAAGAATCTTATTAGAGGAGATATCAGGCGCATAATGTGCAAGAAGTCCCTCTGGGTAGCTTTTATTGCCGCAATTCTTGTCAATATCCTGCTGATCGCGTTCTACCTTTCCAGTATGAAGAACAGTTCCTTTAACTATATGTTGGGCAATCTTGACGGAATGGGAGACATCGGAGGGATGATCGTCGGGATAGCGGTGTTTCTTGCAGTGTATTCCGACGATTTTAAGTCCTTGACAATAGTAAGCATCATCGGTAGAGGCAATACAAGGCTTCACATCATTATTGCCAAGTTTATCAACAGTGTTATCATCACCTTCATATTATATGCCATATTTGCTTTTCAGGTCTTAGTTATGACAAAGGTGATCGGCGTGGAACTTATGCCTGACGAGAGGCTGGCACTTTGTCTCGGGGTGTTCAGGGGAATATATATCACGATCGGGTATGTAAATATGGCGGCCATAGTTATATATGCGACCGGAAACAATGCCTTTTCTGTATTCATGCTGGTGATGTTTTACCTGATCATACCGAATGTACTGCCATTTACGTCCAATTTGCCGGTTGTTAAGAATATTCATCTGGAACGATATGACTACAACGGACTATGCGCAAATGGTCTGACCAACATAATACTTGGGATGAAATTCCGAGGAGTAATGATACTTATATCATCGTTCATTATATATGTAGGAGCTTCCATTTTGATTATTTTCAAGGTATTTAATAAAAAAGAACTTGATTTTTAGTGATTGAAAGGGAGAAAAAGTGCTAATTTAAACATATACAAAATACCTATGAAGAGTACGCGAGGGACAAGCCCTGTGACCGTACGACAACCTGCCTCATAAGGAGGTAAGGTGCCAAAGCTTGATCGATGGGAGTGATATAGTATTTACAGGCCCATCGAGACGATGGGTCTTTTCCTTGTATACTGTTCATGGGAAAGATGTCTTTTGCAGCCTCTTTGTAGAA
>JAILNV010000244.1 GCA_024691125.1 Lachnospiraceae bacterium
GCTGCGGCTTGCAGTCAACAAGAAGATGTATGTGATCAGGCATGATCTCCATTGCGATAGGTATGATATCCAGAGATCTGAGTGTTTCGGTCAGATATTTCCTTACATCGTATTCGATAATGCCCTCAAATACAGGCTTCCTGTACTTGGTAACCCATACGATGTGGTACTGAAGAGAATATACATATCCCCTACCATGTGTAACATCCTTTGGTATTGACATATAAACTGATTCATCCATACATATATTATACCATATATAGAACAATTGTTCAGGCAAAAACCGCCTAACTCACGACTAAAAAGAAGTCAAACGAATATGTCCAAAGTGCTTATGACTGTTATTATCTTCATTTTCTGATCTCATACATAATATTTAATTATACTAACCACTTCCGACAGATAAGAACCTCCAAACAGATTCAGATGATTCAACAGATGGTATAGATTATACAGATTTCTTCTGTCCTGATATCCCGACTGCATCGGATATACAGATATATACTCTGAATAAAAATCATTCGGCAGACGTCCAAACAACTCCGTCATGGCAATATCTGCCTCAGCATGTCCTACATATACCGCAGGATCTATTAGCCATGCCTTTCCATCCCTTCCCGTTATGGAATTACCCGACCACAGATCACCGTGCAATAAAGATGGTTTTTCAGGTTCTATAAGAACATCATCGAGTTTTTCAAGCAGCCGCATTATTGACTTTACTTCAGCACTGCCAAAATATCTCTCTGCCATCTCAAATTGAGGTATAAGGCGGTGCTCCCTGAAGAAATCTGTCCATGTATCCTTTGGCGTATTCACCTGTTTCGATGCACCTATGTAATTATCCGATGTAAAGCCGTAATTCCCACCGGGAACAATGGATTCCGTATCTTTAAGGTGCATGGATGCAAGTTCCCGGCCAAATATTGCAAAATAATCCTTGATCCTGCCAATACGCGGGATCATCTCCATCATGAGAAATGATATTTTTTTCTCCCTGTCCACACCCTTACACAGAAGTTTAGGAGTTCCTATCGAATCCGTAGATGCAATAGCATTTAATCCCTTCTCTTCTGCATCAAAGAAGCCGGAATTACTTACCGTGTTTGACTTAACAAATACATCCGTCCCGTTACTCAGATACAGGCAGAATGAATCATTGATATCACCACCATGAACATATGTCTTTTCCTTAATCCTTACATCCGAGCCAAAGCATCCCCTGATACCGGCTTCTATTGAGTCATATGATATGATCGGCATAGTGATTTCTCCTTCTGATCTGGTACTGTAATTCTACCATTGATCATTGACACAGTTTGGCAACTACCTTTGTCATACAGTCAAAGAAACTATCTCCTGCCCTTTCGATCGTCATGAACAACATCAATCTTCACCTACAAGATGCACTATCTGGTATTCATGACCTGTTGCCGGCAGAAATTTCTCTATCACATCTTTGGTCTTCAACTTAAGACTTGACGTACATACACATGGATGGCAGCCAAGCTCCTCACCATTAAGCACATCCTCGTCTATCAAAAGCTGAACATTGTGGCCATTATCGTTCATAAGCCCCATGATACTTACCGCTCCCGGTTCGATATCAAGATATTTCAGCATATCCTCAGGGTCTGCAAATGAAAGCCTTGACGAATTGATCTGAGATGAAAGCTCTTTGGTTTTGAATTTCTTATCACCCGGCATCATGAGCAGATAGAAGTTTGTTTTCTGTCTGTTGCAAAGAAAGAGGTTTTTACAGATCAGCACTCCCAATACAGCATCTATTTCATTGCAGGCTTCCATATTATTTGCAGGCTCATGATCTGTCCGCTTGTACTCAATTCCAAGATCATCAAGAAAATCATATGTCCTGACCTCTCTTGGTAACCTTCCTGCAGTATTCCCGGGTCTTCCTTCAAAAAGTTCCATGTTTAATACTCCTCAAACATAATATTTTATTATGCTAACCACTTCTGACACCATTTGACACTACTGCGTACCGGCTGTTTCGATGAATTCATCTATCAGTTCCGAGATGAGCTCACCTGCTTCCTCATAGGTCTCATCGGCGAGGGGATCCACATCAGCGATCCTAAGGAGTTCTGAAGGCGATGCTGAATTGCCGGCCTTAAGGAATTCAAGATAAGCATCTATCTCCTCCTGCCCTTTCTCATCCACCTTATTGCATACAGACGCTGCGTATGTAATGGATGTAGCATATTGATATACATAGTAATCATTGTAAAAATGCGGGATCCTGGCCCAGTCAATACCGGAATCATCATAGACCGTGATCGCATCTCCATAATACAGATACTCAAGCTCCAGCCATTTGTCCGCCATATCATCGGCATTAAGGGATCCTCCGTTTTCTATCGTTTTATAACAGTAGTCCTCAAATTCGGAATTCATACACTGCCTTATGAGCGCATCCAGAAACAAATTGATCTCTTTATCCAGCCAGAAGATCTTCTCCTCCTTTGTTGCCGAGTTTTCGATCATATAATTATGGAACATGATCTCATTTGCGGTTGATGCAACTTCATGGGTAAATATCGTGGGGGTATTATTGTATACATTCTGGTTTTCGGCAGAAAGTTCAGAATAAACCGCATGCCCCATTTCATGGACTATCGGGGATGTATATGACTCTGAATCATCGAAATTGAAAAGCACATAGGGTGTCGTCTGATTTCCCGTCAGTGACTCATAGGCTCCGACACTCTTAGTGTCTGTAGGGTACACATCTATGTGAGGTTTGGTTATTATCTTATCAAAGACATCAAGATACTCATCTCCCCATACCGAGATACCCTTTCTGCCAATGTTTACGGCATCCTCGTATGAAATCTCCTTAGTCGAATAACCGCTAACCGGTTGGTTAAGGTCACAGATCATCATCTCATCAAGTCCAAGGATCTCCTTTCTTGCTTCATAATATTCATATATCTTAGGCAGAATATCATGTGTGAATTTGATGATCCTGTCATAGATCTCAGGCTCCACGTCGGAAGCGGCAAGTGCTGCCTCAAGGCTTGAATCGTAATTATGTATTTGAGCATCAGCCCAGACACCTCTCATTTTTCCTTCAAGAAGAGAAGCATATGTATTGGCATAGGGCTGCCTCATCGCATTCCGAAGTCCGTATATCTCCTTACGGAATTCATGGTCATATTCGCTGCTTTCCATGATTTTTGCAAACTCTGCATCCGTAAGTACAGCTTCAGTCCCGTCAGGGTAAGTAAATGATGGATGCGGTAGTTCGACATAATCAAATATGTCATGAGTATTTTCATTGTTTTGCGCATTTTCCATAAGAGTCGCAACTCTCTTCTCCTCCTCGGAAAGAACGGTATAATCAGGATCTGTATAATTCCTCATGAAGTAAGCATACGGTGCAAGCCTCTCGTCGGAGAATATTTCCCGGCGCTTTTCAAGTGGCATCTCCATGATCTCAGGATCCTCAAAAGCCTCGGCCAGCATATACTTCTGCAGAACTTCGTTATATCTGGCATTGGCCTTACCGGCCCAGGCGTTTGTGGAATCCAGAGAATTAAGAAATTCCGTGTACATAGCGGCCTTATTCATGATGGCATTTATTTCAAGGCAGTCCGGATCTTCCAATAATTTTTGGATTCCCTCTGCACTGTTAAGGGTTCCTCTATACGATTCTATCCCGGGAATCAGCTCCTCTACTCTCTTCATGTCAGCCTCAAAAGCATCCTCATCAGCAAAGAGGTCCGTAAGATCCCATTTTGTCGGAAGATCACTAAGTACATCATCCTGTGTACATTTATCGTCACTTCCGGACTTCTTATTCTGTTCTCCGCACAGACCTTCTATATCGTCATACAGATTACCCGCGGAAACACATTTTACGTTCATCCGGTGAATTTTTTCTTCCCACATTTTTTCCCTTTAGAGCAAAAACACAACTCACACCACTTAGGGCCTATATGTTCGTAAAATTTTCATAATTTTTCGAATAGATGTTGCGCAATACCGGTGTCTTTGTTATTATTTTTACAGGAATAAAAGGGGGGCATATGGCTAATCAGGGGATAAATTATTCGGCTAAGATAAACGAAATGCTTAACGATATGCCGGATTTCATCACAGATTACATATATAACTTTGGTCAGACCGAAAAAGTTGCGACCAAATTCGAGTATTGTCGCGACATTCGCGATTTTCTCCGCTTCATGGTGAATTTCATGCCT
>JAILNV010000105.1 GCA_024691125.1 Lachnospiraceae bacterium
TCCGCTACCGCATCATACTCATCATCATCCTCTATGTAGGTAAGCTCAGGCTCAACATTAGGATCATTCTCATCCTCCTTATACCTGTAGAACCATACCTCACCGTCTACGTTCTCTCCCTTCTCGTCGAGAGGCAGCAATGCAATATAGTCATTACTGTCCACTTCCAGTATCGTTATCACAACACAGTTAACGATCCTTCCGTCATCAAGCTCCAGTTCAACAGTCATCTCTTCGTCTGGAGTATTATCGTCTATTTCACTGTTGTTGATCTTATCCTTTACCATATGTATACCTCTTTCCGGCATTCCTCTTTGCCTTCTTTTCTACGCTTACTTCCTTATGTATCTGTTCTTTACTTCCTTCTGTATTTACTCATTAATTCCTCTCTATTTGTATTTACTCTTTACTTCCTTCTGTACTCTATCCTTTTCGTTTATTTTCGATCATTAAATGCACTGTTTATCCTATCCGTATGTTATGCAGGCATTGCTTTCTCAAGCCTTGAAATCCCATCCTTTATCCTGCTTACAGACTCTTCTTTACCAAGCACCTCCATAAGCTCTGTAGCACCGCCCGGAGTCATCTGCTTACCTGAAAGCGCGGTCCTTACAGGCCACATCACATATCCGTTCTTTACACCCTTCTCCTCTACATACTTACTGAGCATGGCGTAAAGAGCATCATTGGAGAAATCATCCTGAGCTTCTACAAGAGGAAGAACTTCCTTCAGGACCTCCAGTGAAGATTCCTCATTAGTCTTCATCTTCTTATGACAGTACATGGATGTATCATATTCGGGAATCGTCTCAAAGAAATCAATATGCTCCTTTATATCCGGGAATATCTCGATCCTGGTCTTAACCATCTCAGCTATTCTCCTAAGATCAAGATCCTTTGTAACAACCTCTTTTATATAAGGTTCTGCAGACTCATAGAACCTGTCGAAATCCATAGCCTTTATATATTCGCCGTTCATCCATTTTAACTTGGTATAATCAAATACAGCCGGGCTCTTGCTCATATGGCGGTAATCAAATTTCTTTATAAGCTCATCAAGAGACATTATCTCCTGATTGTCTTCGGGACTCCATCCAAGAAGAGCCACGAAATTAACCACTGCCTCCGATACGAAGCCCTGCTCGATAAGATCTTCATATGAGGAATGCCCCGATCGCTTGGAGAGCTTCTTGTGCTCTTCATCAGTGATAAGCGGGCAATGCACATACACCGGAACCTCCCATCCGAAAGCGTCATACAAGCGGTTATACTTAGGCGATGAAGACAGATACTCATTCCCTCTTACAACATGAGTGATCCCCATAAGATGATCGTCTATAACGTTTGCAAAATTATATGTCGGATAACCGTCTGACTTTATAAGGATCATATCGTCAAGCTCGGCATTATCAACCGTAATATCCCCGTATATTTCATCATGGAAGGTCGTGGTGCCTTCATTGGGATTATTCTGCCTTATAACATACGGCTTACCCTCGGCAAGATTCCTGTCTATCTCCTCCTGTGACAGGTGCAGACAGTGCTTGTCGTATACGCTTATCTCCTTGCCGTCAACCACCTGAGTCAGGCTCTCAAGCCTCTCCTTATCACAGAAACAGTAATATGCCTTCTTTTCTTCAATAAGCTGTTTCGCGTATTTAAGATAAATACCCGATGCCTGTCTCTCACTCTGTACATAGGGACCTACGCCGCCATCCTTATCCGGACCTTCATCATGAATAAGTCCGGTCTTCTCCATGGTCCTGTATATGATATCAACGGCTCCCTCGACATATCTCTCCTGATCCGTATCCTCGATCCTTAACAGGAAGTCACCTCCTTCATGCTTTGCTATAAGGTAAGCATACAGTGCAGTCCTTAAGTTACCCACATGCATCCTCCCTGTAGGTGATGGTGCGAATCTTGTTCTTATCTTTGTCATTTCAGTTTCCTTTTCTTATATTTGTTATAGCTTTGATTTTAATATCCGGATTTATTATATATCTTTTTATTATTTATTTTTCTAAAGCCCATATATCAATCCGCATAATCAAACATATCAGATATACATTTTACGAGTGTGTTGCAACTGTGTCAAGGCTGGTGAAGCAGAAATGGATTGTTATCTCATCTCATCTTCACCTTGACGATAACCCCCTCAGTGTATATAATATCTGCGGAACAAAAACAGTTATCAGGAGATATGATATGCGTGACAGTATATTTTTAGAGGATGTAATGCAGGTTGCCCCTCTCAAATTGGTTATACACGACAGTATTGCCGATCTCGGACGACAGGTTAATGAATATCTGATCGATTTCCGTAAGCAGATCAACCAGAAGCATATCAAATCACCCGAGTTCCAGGGATATAAAGCTGATGACTTTATTGCCGATTGCTCCTGTCCGCGCTTTGGCTCAGGCGAAGGCAAAGGCGAATTTCACGAGTCCATCCGAGGAAAGGATCTGTACATACTTGCTGATGTCGTAAACCACAGTCTGACCTATCCCATTAACGGCTTTGTTAATCACATGTCCCCCGACGATATATATCAGGATGTTAAGAGAATAATTGCAGCGGCCGCAGGCAAGGCTCACAGACTTACGGTCATCATGCCATTCCTTTATGAAAGCCGTCAGCATAAGCGTTACGGACGCGAGTCCCTTGACTGTGCCTATGCCATAGAAGAACTGCACGAAATGGGCGTTACCAATATTCTTACCTTTGACGCCCATGATCCCAGGGTACAGAATTCCGCTCCGCTCTGCGGCTTCGATAATTTCCAGCCGCCGTATCAGTTCATAAGGTCTTTGCTCCATTATGAGAAGGATCTGGTTATAGATAAAGATAATCTCGTTGTTATCTGCCCGGATGAAGGCGCGCTTCCGAGAGCCGTATATTTCGCAGGTGTTTTAGGCGTTGATACCGGAATGTTCTATAAACGAAGAGACTATTCCAAGGTTGTTAACGGCAAGAATCCTATTGTTGCCCATGAATTCCTTGGTGAAAACATTGATGGCAAGGATGTTATCGTTATTGATGATATCATTTCTTCCGGCGGAAGCATGCTTGACACAGCTCATCAGCTCAAAGCAATGAATGCAAAACGTGTATTTATCTGCTGCACCTTCGGATTATTTACGGACGGTCTTGAAATATTCGATGAAGCATATGAGAAATGCTACTTTGACAGAATAATATGTACCAATCTTAATTACCATACGCCTGAGCTCTATAACAGGCCCTATTATATAGAAGCAAATATGAGTAAGTTCCTGGCATCAATTATTGATTTCATGAACCATGATGCTTCACTTGCGAATGTTCATACACCTACCGAAAAGATAAACAGCTTCCTTGCAAGCTATAACAAGAGGGAGTATCAGGAAGAACCGCTCAACTAGTATAAGTAATAGAATGCGTTCTTATACCATTTTATCTCTTCACCAAGTATTGATATTACATCAAACCTCACACTATCCGAATCCTTAAGCTTGCAATATACCCTGAAGTAATCTGCCACTCTCGAAATCCTGTACTGCTTATGCTCATTAACCGCCTCCGCAGGATTGCCGGAGCTTTTATTTTTCCTGTATTTCACCTCGAAGAAAATGTAGTATTGTCCGTCATGACCCACTATATCTATCTCACCAAATCTCGAACGGAAATTCCTGGCAATTATCCTGATCCCATTCTTAGCAAGATATCTTACAGCTCGTTCCTCATATTCGGCTCCTACTTTTCTTTTATTCATTTAAATCTTCTTTCTCAAGCTTATACTTCATCAGTTCGAAAAGATAAGCAGGCATCTGGCGATTCCCCAGTTCCCAATCCTGAACGGTTCTGTACGGAATCTTAAAGTAATCTGCAAATACTTTCCTGTTCATTCCGGTTTTTTTTCTTATCTCTATAAGGGCATCCTTAAGATTTCCGCTACTTATCAGATAGTCTATATCAATATCTTCTTCCCTAATATTTTTCTCATCCTTCATATCGTTAGAGCCCCCTGCGTATTTAAAGCACTTATATCATCTTCAAAAAAACCGCATTGATTCATAACAAATTCTATAACATCAGAAGCAGCATATACAGATTATATCACACGCACAGCGTGTGTCAACAGTTTTTTCAGATTAATACATGATTTACTGTCTGCCGGACGGAATTCTCTTATCAAGTGCCTGCTGAGCCATCTTTATACACTCATCCCTATACTCATCATAAGCCGGCTTTACCGAAGCAGCAGCCCTTTCATATTTATTCTTGTTATACTTTACATATGTCGGATTAAGGATTCCTTTGTAATAAGTTATGAATGCAGCATATTTATTTATTTCCCCGGATTCACGTCCTTCATCGATCTTATTTACTTCCTTACGCTCTTTTCCTTCCTCAGCTGTTCCTTTTATATATTCGATTGCCATAAGCGAATGCCCCAATCGAACCATATAATCTTCCTGATTCTTAATATAACGCCCGTCACATTTAAGATACCATGATGCCGAATCCTCATATCTGTCCAGAAAATAATACGTCTCAGCAAGGCAAATAGCAAGTTCCGTTCCTATGATCGTAGATACATTCACTCTGCTTAGCGCTTCTTCATACAGAGATGCCGCTTCCTCATACCGGCACAAACCCATAAGTCTGGCCATATAAGACAGGTCCATATCTTTTAATGCTTCCCCGTTCAATGAGGGCTCAGATACTACTCTGAGTACATTTTCTGCAGTTCCTTCCACGCCATTGAGTCTCATATCCGAAACCAACAACTCGCTTCTAACCAGCGCAACATCATAATATCTGAATTTATCATTAAGCTTGGCTCTCAATACAGAAAGCATATGTTCATTGGCATATGGCTCTATTTGAAGTACCCTGCGGAGCCGCATAAGAAGATAACGCATAAGTTCGCCCATGAGCGTTCCTTCCAT
>JAILNV010000287.1 GCA_024691125.1 Lachnospiraceae bacterium
TAGTCTGCTTTTTCCTCTGTCCTGACTCCGATTGTTCACGAACCAATTTGTAGAGCAAGTGGTCCAGATAATGTAAAAAATTAGTACTGTCATACTTTATTGAGGAAGGGGGATACTTGATACATGAAGGAAAAAATTACAGCCCTTTATGAAAGGCTGTCCCGTGATGATGAACAGCAGGGTGAATCGAATAGTATTACAAACCAGAAGCAATATCTGGAGGATTATGCCAGGTCGAAAGGATTTACAAACATCCGGCACTTCTCGGACGATGGCTATTCAGGCACCAATTTCAACAGGCCCGGGTTTAAAGCGCTTCTTGAAGAAGTCAAAGCAGGGAACGTGGGTGTCATCATTAAAGGCCATCCTGATACTGTTTCTGATCTGGGATTTTGGCATCATCTGGTATTTCGGAAACTATAGAAGCCTGATCCCAGGACTTGAGTATGGTTCAGCCTAGTTTGCAGATATAAGGCAGGTGAACGAAAAGCTGGAAGACACAAATGATTCAATGAACAAGATACTGTCGCAGAACGTCAGGATGGGCATCAATACCAGAAAGACAGGACTGAGTAATAACGTTACTCAGAAACAGAGATACTTATGTTGAGGAATGATAAGGCTCATGATATGATTGTACTATCATTATTAGTATTATTAACCTATGTCATTTCATGGATCACTGGTTAGACAGGAGGAATATCATGAGATCAAAATCCAAGACACTATCTATAATTGTTACGGCTGTTTTGACTATCATGTTTATCTTCCCGGTATCAGGACTTCCCGGGTGGTTAAGCTTCGGGATCATGGAAGTTTATGCCGTGGGAGGAATGAGTGACTGCGGACCGAATCTGTCGACTGTATATGGGGAGAGTTCAGGTATTCTGTCAATTCAGGTAAAGGAAAAAAGCAATCCTTCCCGTTCGATGTATAATTACAGCGATACAGTATTACCCCCCTGGGATAGCGTGATGAGTTCAGTAAAATCAATATCGATCCATTCAGGCGTGGAGAATATCGGAAACTACGCTTTTAAAAATATGACTTCCCTTACGGAGGTGTATATTCCGAAAAGTATGATAGCAATTTTTCCTAATGCATTCGAGGGATGCACCAACCTGAAAAAAGTGTATTACGGTGGTTCACACAGTGCATGGCAGACTCTCACGGCAAATACCCAACCCGGTAATGGTCCGCTGATGTCTGCAACCACAATATACGGGGACGACGGAGAGATGACCTATAATTTTCGTAAAGAGGGAGGAGGATCATATCAGTATAACGGCTCCTCCTCTAATACCTGGTTGAAGAATACTTTCACCATACTTGAACGCAATGACCTGATAACCTGGAGTACAACATCTTTCTTTTCAGACTCTATTGATTTGAATAAAGATGGAACAAACGATATCAGTTGTCATTTCAGTGATACGCCTCCATCATATTCGTTAGCCGCACTTGCTGAATCAGATCTTGTGGGTAAAACATATACCTTTGAGATTGATAAGGATATGGATCTTCTCGGTATGAATGATAACTTTTATCATTATTACAGCAAAGTTACCTTTATATTCCCGCTGAAGTTTGATGGAGACAAGGGGAGTTTTACACTGGATCTTGTAAATAAGGCTGCCATAGACAGTGAAGATTTATCTTTACTTAGCGGATGTTTAAACGCTGCGAACAACACTGATTCCAGTATAATCTGTCATTTCAGTGGGCCGATTACGGAAGTAGACCTTAACAAAGACGGCAGTATAGATTTGATTATTGACAACTCAACGACTTCGATTAAAAAGGCGGAAACCTGCAGTGTAAAAGAGACTTCATTTACAGTAAAACTATCTGACAGTGCCAAAAACCAGTTGAACAACATGGAATGGTACTACTACAGTACAGTTACATTTAAGCTTTCTGAGCCGGAAAAACCGACTACTGCTGGAACTCCGACGGAAACACCGTTGGAATCGTCAACAGACATTTATGGCAATGTGCTCGGGACAGAAACGCAGAAAGAGAACCAAATCCTCTCTTTGGATGATGACAAAGATCCTGTCGGATCCTCTTTCAGCCTGCTTCAGGCAAAGATGAAGAAGGCCGCCAAGTCCTCCATAACAATCTGCTGGAAAAGAGTACCTGGAGCAACATCCTATACGGTATTTGGGAATAAATGTGGAAAGGGCAATAAGTACCAGAAGATCATTACAGTGAATGGTGTACAGTATGTTCACAAAGGCTTGAAGAAAGGGACGTATTATAAGTTCCTGATCGTAGCAAACGGAGGTGGTAAGGCAAAAGCTGTTTCCAAGGTGGTTCACGCTGCAACCAGTGGTGGAAAGGTTGGGAACAACAAGTCTGTAAAAATATCCAGCAAAAAGACAGTTACATTAAAGAAAGGCAAGATATCCAAAATTAAAGCCAAAACTGTTGCAAAGAGCAGTAAGCTGAAGGTTAAGAAGCATAGGAAGCTTATGTTTGAGACAGATAATCCGAAAGTTGCTACCGTAAATAAGAGTGGGAAGATCAAAGCGGTTGGCACAGGTTCCTGCAATATTTACGTTTATGCGCAGGATGGCACGTTTGCCAAAGTGAAGGTTAAAGTCAAAAAATAGACAATCAGAAACGGGCGTCTCTGCATGTAAGATATAAAAGGGAAAACCGCTTTTATATGGATGAGTATTAATGTATATTGCTGTGTATAGTATGGACAGATACTATTTCTGAAGAATAATCATAGTGTTGTTTTGGTAAAGGGAGTTCCAGATAGGAACTCTCTTTAGTTTGAGAATAGAATGGGGGTTGACGTGGAACATCTGAATAAAAGGAAACCAAGTCTGCTGTTTTTCTGGTTTCTTCTGCCTTTTCTGCTATACAGCATGATGAATCTTGAGAAGGTGAATGTCATCGCCGCGGACGGAAGCAGGGCAATCGCCATGTTCAAACTGCCGGGAGGAGCGGTAATCGCCCATGGAAGTCAGCAGCTTGACAGGAAGAAAGCGGGCTTGGAAGAGAAATCAATATCTGCATCTTCACAAAGGGTGAAGAAAAAAATACGCTAGGGGAGGCCGTAAAGACGATCGGAAAAGGGAAACAGCTGTGATCATGGTCCGGAGGAGACATGAATCATTTCATTGTTTCAGGTGCGTGAAAGGAATATAATCAAAACAGTATTCTACTGGGAGAAAGGAAAGGGATCCATTATGGTTTTTCATTAT
>JAILNV010000297.1 GCA_024691125.1 Lachnospiraceae bacterium
GGCATCCGTTTTACTCAGGTTCTTCGCAGTCTGGGCAACACGTGCCTGATAGAAATCCCTGTCCGCGCTTATAAATGCTTCCGAAGCTTTAAACAGGGTATCATAATATATACCCGTCACTTCTTCGGATGTACCGGACATCTCGACGCCCATAACAACGCATGCGATAACCAGCGCCACCGAAAGCGGAACAACAAGTATAAGCAGCTTGATCCTAACACTAACATTCTTCAAAAAATTCATAGCAGGTCTCCTTTACCGTTATTTTTCGGGGGCCGAACCCCACAAAAAATATTGTATCACATATGTCACAATTTCGCTATAATGTATAGATAATTTATCCGATTTTTTTTATATTTTTTCAGAAATCCATTTATTCGGCAAAAAGCTCACTTTTTTTTTGCAATCATTATTGTATAGTTTAACTGAAATATGATAAAATTCTATCTGTTGCAGGCAACATATATTAAATGAAAAGAGGTAAGGAATATGAAAAAGTTTTTTGAGGAATTCAAGGAGTTTGCATTAAAGGGCAATGTTATGGATATGGCCATCGGTGTTATCATCGGTGCTGCATTCGGTAACATAGTAAGCTCTCTCACCGATTCGTTCATAAATCCGCTGATAGCGCTTATATGCGGCGGAAATTCAGAGGACGGCGTAAAGATCGGAGGTCAGTTCGTTATTAACGGCGTAGCCTTTGATTACGGCAGCTTCCTGTCAGCTGTGATCAACTTCCTTATCATCGCCCTGGTTCTCTTCTGCATGCTCAAGGCAGTTAACGGAGCAGTAGAGAAAGCTGCAAGCCTTAAAAAGAAGGAAGAGGCAGCTGCAGAACCCACAACGAAGATCTGTCCCAAATGCCAGTCGGAGATCAACATCAAGGCAACCAAGTGTCCTTGCTGTACAGCCGACCTTGATGCTTAAGAATCTTATACTTATGATACAGATAATTTTACAACAAGAGACCACGGCTTTTTTATCCTCACCGTGGTCTCTTAAAGATTGCTTATCAATGGAATATTCCTCTCTTCCAATTTCGTTCCCGATAACGTTCGGGACAGTACGCCGGACTTCTTCTTCCTTATCGTTTACGTCTGATTTCATCTGTGATCCTCTTCACCCTAAATGGTGGTTTTCCAATTTTCATATCCGATTCACATTAGACCTGCGATAATTCCGAATGCAAAGGCTTATGCCTTAAACTAACCTATCCTTTGGACCGTACCTCCTTTATCAGACTGATTTATCTTCAACCAAGTACTGTACCTCTGCGGAGGCTTTTATCTTGATGTTGAAATAATATTAACACATGATTCGTGTTATGTCAACATTGTTTTCAGTTATTTTTCAAATTATTATAGAATATTTATTAAATTATTGTATTATTTGTTTATTGTTTATGCATTTTCCGAACAATACGTACAATACGTTCTGTTACAACAATTAAGACAACCTGTCGTTACCCTTTCCTGACTCTATGCGTTTAACGTATGTAGCCGGATCCCTCTTCATGTTTGCCATCTCACGGAATGCATTCAATACCAGGGTTTCCTTATTGCACGCGGTCGGGTTCTTTCCCAGCTCTCGTACAATATTATAACGGTCCATCTGCCATACATAGAGATCTGACATCGAATAGCCGCTTATCTTCATTTCATCAAGAAAAGTATGATTGTCGGCATAATAAACGAATTCCTTATAAAGCCCATCATCATTCAGGAATTCAATCCACAGCTCCTGCGTAAAATCACTTCCCTTTCCGGCATATTCACACAGATCATTTAAGAATTCCAGCGCCTTTAATTTTCTTGCATCATACAATATACCCATATCAATCCTTCTCAAAGGTCAGCATCCGTTACATGATGCACACTTATGACAGTCTCCCTGCTTGTCCCAGCAATAGGTACAAAGCCTTTCCTTGGGAAGACCCACCGACTCCGCCATATCGTCAAGACGGTGGAATCTGAGAGAAGTGAAATTCAGCTGTTTCTTTATCTCATCAATCATTTCCTTATAATTCATGCTGTCTGGATCGGCATAGTCTTTAAGTATCTCATCCGATACATTCTCTCCTTCCCTTTCACGGATCACACGCCGTGTTATAAGATCATATTCGGAATTCGAGCGTGAAAAATTAAGGAATTTACATCCATGAAGCAGCGGCGGGCATGCAGGTCTTATATGAACCTCTCCGGCTCCGCTGTTGTACAGGAATTCGGTTGTCTCACGCAGCTGCGTTCCTCTTACGATCGAATCGTCTATAAGAAGCAGTGATTTTCCTCTTATCAGCCGGTCAACAGGAATAAGCTTCATCCTTGCGATCAGATTTCTCTGATTCTGATCTGTAGGCATAAATGAACGCGGCCAGGTAGGTGTATACTTGATAAACGGACGTGAAAAAGGTATTCCCGATTCATTCGCATATCCTATGGCATGTGCTGTACCGGAATCCGGGACTCCCGCTACAAGATCTGGCTTAACATCATCCGCCCATGAACTCTTGTCCCTTATGGCCAATGCCTTGCCGCAGTTATATCTCATGGCCTCAACATTGACTCCCTCATATGTGGATGTGGGATAGCCGTAATATATCCAAAGGAATGTACATATCTTCATGATATCCTGCGCCGGCCTCAGTGTTTCGTACCCGTCCGCAGTTATGTAAACTATCTCTCCGGGTCCCAGCTCCTTCTCATCCTTATATCCGAGGTTGATATATGAAAAGCTTTCAAATGCGACACAGTAAGCCTCATCTTCCTTTTTCCCTATCATAAGGGGAGTCCTGCCGTAGAGATCACGTCCCGCGTATATTCCCTTATCAGTCATTACAAGCAGGGTAAGGGATCCGTCTACTCTTTCAAGAGCATACTGTATTCCTTCCGCTATGGTATCCTTCTGGTTAATGAGCGTTGCCACAAGCTCTGTGGGATTAATATTGCCTCCGCTCATTTCAAGGAACTGGGTTCTTCCCACATTATAAGCTTCAGCTATCAGTTCATCCATATTGTTGATCTTACATACGGTTGTTATCCCATAGCTGCCAAGATGAGACTGTATAAGAAGCGGCTGCGGCTCGTAATCGGATATGCATCCGATACCGATATTCCCGTTGAATTCGGTAACGTCTCTTTCAAACTTGGTACGAAACGGCGAATTCTGTATATTATGTATGGCTCTGTCAAATCCACGGTCGCCATACATTGCCATTCCCGCTCTGCGCGTTCCCAGATGTGAATGATAATCTGTCCCGAAAAAGACATCAAGCACACATTCCTTCTTAGATACTACTCCAAATATTCCGCCCATTATACGCCTCCTGAATCTTTATATTGGCAAAACACTTATCGGCTGTCCGGATCATCCTGACCACAGGATATTCTCTGACAAAGCCACATATAATTATAAGAGAAATGAACTGAAACGGCAATGGTTTTCTGTGCCGGCCGCACTGAATTATTATATCTGTTATGAAAAGCCGCGATATGTTATACTAAATCTGACCGGTCAGCTTAGCGGCTGATATTTTAATAAATTTCAATCCAACCTTACGGAGAAGCCATGAATAAAAACAGAAGCTACAATTATCAGCCTTTTATACTGTTGAGTGCCCTGGTGCTCTTCCTTGCATTCTGCATGGATACAACAGCCGAAACCTTACGCAGGCCCCAATATATGTTCTTTCTTATCGCCGTAATACTCGTTCTGTTTGTATTCAGACAGCTCGTATCAATATCCGAACCGGCACTCATCCTTCTTCTTGGGGTAATATTTCGGACAAGCTATGTTCTGTATACGGCAATCTGGACCAGACAGCATGATGTTATAGATTTCGGAACCGGCGAAGGACATGCAGGTTACATAGAATACATATACGGCAATCTTTCACTCCCCACAGGTGATCCCCGTGAAAAGTGGGCTTTCTTCCAGCCTCCTCTTCATCATATCATAGCCGGGCTGTGGATGAGATTCTGTGCGCATTTCGGGCTTGCATACAGACAGGTCCAGGAAAACGTCCAATTACTGACTTTGTTTTACATTTGTGCTGTTACGGTAATTACATATTTCATATGCCGAGAGCTTAAGTTAAAAGCGTGGGGAACAAGGATCGTGCTGGTCATAGTCTGTTTTCATCCTGCCCTTACGATAATGTCGGGAAGTATAAACAACGATGCATTAAGTCTTGTACTGGCGGTACTCTCCGTATATCTTGTAATACTCTGGTACAAGGCTCCTTCGTTCAGGCTGATCATCATGCTTGCAATTTCCATCGGACTGTCGATGATGGCCAAGCTTTCCGGCGGAACCGTTGCGCCTGCCGTAGCCGCTCTTTTCCTGCTTAAGCTCGTTAAGGACAGAGAACATAAAGGAAGGTATATCCTTCAGTATTTAGTTTTCGGTATCATTGTATTTCCACTGGGGATATGGTGGGAGATAAAGAATATGGTGCTCTACGGCATGCCATTCAATTATATTCCTCCCGTTGGTGAGCAGCTGAAAGCCAGCATGCTTATGCGGCTGTTTGATATAAGAACAGGTAACATTTATCCCTGCCTTATCTCAAACGGAGATGCATATGACGAATACAATGTATGGCTTGCAATGTTGAAAACGTCTCTTTTTGATGATGCCAATCTCGGCATGGAAGCAGGCGGTATTAATCTGTTTGCATTCGTACTGTTCATTACCTCTTTGGTCCTTGCGATAGCTTCTCTCATCGCTACCGTAAAGGTGCTTGCGGATAAGAAAAACAGATATGCACTTCTGCCGGAACATAAGCTGCTGTTTGGTGTACTGTATTTAACGCTTCTGATCTCATATTTCAGTTTTGCGCTCGGATCAAATAATTACAGTGCGATGAGCTTTCGCTACATCGCACTGGTAATAGTTGTTGAGTCAGTATTTCTTGGAGTATTCACAGATGCCTGCACGGATAAAAACCATATCCGTTTCAGGCTGTTTGCCGCAACCTTATTCGCGTTTGCAGCCTCATCGCTGTCTGCATATCTGCTGCTTGGTTTCGCCCGCTGAGTTCCGGCAAACCATCCGGCCGTATGTAATCATTCCCCTTCCGTCATATAATCTCTTGCATCTGCAGCATTCTGTGTATCAGGGAAGGTATCTATAACCTGCTGATACAGTTCATCTGCCTTCTGGGTATCCCCATCCTGTCTGTAACAGTGCGCCAGATTCATAAGCACATCCGAATTGGATTTATCCAACAGCCACGCCTTTGTATACTCCTCTATCGCAGTCTTATAATCGTTGGCTTTCACAGCCGATTTGGCACTCTCTATATATTGGTCGGCAGCCAGTGTTGCAGTGTCTGCCTTTAACGCATTATACAGATTACGGTAGGAATCCTTTGCCGAATCCACATATTCTTCGGGAATGTGATCCATCTGTTCCATAATGGTAAGTGAATCGGTCGGATCGGCCACATAAGCCGTTGCCGCATCCATAAGATAGTCTAATTCTGTCCTCTTACCGGATGCACCCGTAAGATCGTCATACTGTCTCTGAAGCTCATCCATCTGATTCTGCTTATCCTGAAGCGCTTTCTCAATCTCCTGTCTGGATGCCTGCTCAGCTGCCAGCTGCTCACTGACCTCCTTGAATTTCTCATCGTTCATTCGGTTCTGTCCCGACATTCTGGCAGGAAAAATCAGGAACCAGCTGATAGCTATCCCGACACCTATACCGATCGCTATATTAACAATACTTGAGAAGCCTTTCTTTTCTTTTTCATAAACAGGCTGGATTATTACCTCATTTCCGTTCTGATAGCTGATCGTATCCATGGGAAGGCTGCTAACCTTCTTACCTGTCTTCTCCTCCTGCTCACGGATCAGCCTGTTAACCTCTTTTATATAACCAAGTGTAGTGGTATTGCTGGCATCAACCGACAGCGCCTTAAACAGCGTTCTCTTTGCATTGTCATAATCGCCGGTACAGATATACAGAAGGCCAAGCAGCTGATATCCGCTGATAAGATTCCTGTTTATGGAAAGAACCTTCTTAAGCTGAATGATTGCCAGATCCTTACTGTCCTGATAACAGTACTGCAGTGCCTGGTTATATTTTTTAAGGGTCTGGTCTATGTTGTCAAGTCTTGTCGGACTCTCATGCAGCGCGTTGATGTACTCATCGGCAATATTTTTTACAGGCTCAAGATTCTTGCTGATTATCCACTCGCTAAGCGCAAGTACAGCCTCACCCATCTCAAAATACACAAGCCCCAGAAGATTCCGCGCTTCCATGTTACGCTTGTTGTACTTAAGAGACTGTCTTAAGCTTAACGCCGCTCCGGACAGATCCCGTACATTGGCTTTCGCCAGACCGTCATTATAATAATAATTGGACATAGCCAATATTTTTTTATATACACCGACATCCGCTCCGCATCCGGTACAGAAATCCTCTTTTGACAGGCGGTTGCCGCACTGATAACACTTCATCTCTACCTCTTATAATATGTATTGCCCCGACTCATCCTTAGTCGTTCCAAGTCCTATGTCATCCCAAATGTGTATACATCATCTGTTCCATCTGAGCCTGCGCCTGCGCCTGACCTTCCGCACGCGCCTGTATTGCAGCATCTGTTTTCTCCTTCATCATGGCCAGAAAAATGTCCGTCATATCGGTCATATCATGATTTCTGACTGCATCCTCCACGCCCTCTATCTCAAGACTTGGATGAAACTTCTTAAGCTCTTCTTCAAAGTTGATCATATAACATCCTCACACTACCTTTATATCAGCAGAACCGCTTCCTGCTTATGAACTGACATCATCTGAAACACCGTTCCCGGACAGCGTCAGCGTTTAAGCTGTGACAGACGCTCACGTACCTGTTCCATCATCTGAGTGTACTTTGCAAGCTTATCCTTCTCTTCCGCCACCTTTTCTGCGGGAGCCTTGCTTATGAAACGTTCATTTGACAGCATGCCGTTAACACGCTTAAGCTCACCCTCAAGCCTTGCCTCTTCCTTCGTCAGTCTGTCAATCTCCTGCTTTATGTCAACCAGTTCGGCAAACGGGATATAAATATCGGCGCCGGGTATAACTACGGATACCGAATCGTCTCCCCACGGCTTCTCAGCTGCCGCAGAACCGTCTTTCTCTATAAGAACACTTACATCGGTTGCATAAGCAAGAGAAGCAAAGAACAGCTTTCCTTCTTCAAAGGTTGTCTTTATTTCCTCATCCTTTGCCACCACAAATACATGAGCCTTCCTCGACGGCGGTACGTTCATTCCGGTACGTGCATTACGTATACCGCGTACTGCCTCCTTTATCGTCTCAATAGCTTTCTCTTCCCTTGCATATTCCTTTGCTTCAGAATATACCGGCCAAGCGGAGATCATGATCGATTCTTCTTTGGTTATCGCATCATTTCCGTCGATGCCTAACTCCTGATCACGCAGTGCGCAGTATATCTCCTCCGTTATAAAAGGCATATACGGATGAAGCAGCTTAAGCGCATCGACAAGCACGCTCTTAAGCGTATAAAGAGCAGCATTTTTTGAACTGCCCACGAGCTTTGCCTCGTGGGAGCCCGCCGGCTTTGAGGCATCAGAGGAATCCTGCAGGATTCCTTCCTTCCCTGTGTTATCGGAATTATAGAGCCTTGGCTTAACCATCTCAATGTACCAGTCACAGAATTCATCCCAGATAAAATCATATATCTTCTGAACCGCTACGCCAAGCTCATACTTCTCCATATTATCAGTCACATCACGTACTACCGTATTCAGTCTGCTTATTATCCATTTATCCACAGGCTCAAGATCACTGTCCGCGGGCCTGGTTATCTGTACCTTTCCGTCTCCTTCCGATACGGCATCTATGTTCATCATGATGAAACGCGAAGCATTCCATACCTTATTGGCGAAGTTCCTGCATGCCTCTACCTTCTCATAATAGAAACGCATATCATTTCCGGGTGCATTGCCTGTCATTAGCATAAGCCGGAGCGCATCAGCCCCGTATTTATCGATTATCTCAAGAGGATCGATACCGTTTCCGAGTGACTTGGACATCTTTCTGCCCTGCGAATCCCTTACAAGACCGTGTATAAGAACCGTATGGAACGGAGAATGCCCGGTATGCTCAATACCCGAAAATACCATACGCACTACCCAGAAGAAGATGATATCATAACCCGTAACCAGCACATCCGTGGGATAGAAATAATCAAGCTCCTCAGTCTTTTCGGGCCATCCGAGAGTCGAGAACGGCCATAGTGCCGAGGAGAACCATGTATCAAGCACATCCTCATCCTGCTTAAAGTGATTCTTCCCGCATTTAGGACATACGGAAGGTGCTTCCTTTGATACTATGACTTCTCCGCAATCCTGACAATAATATGCAGGGATCCTGTGTCCCCACCACAGCTGCCTTGAAATACACCAGTCCCTGATTCCCTCCAGCCAGTGAAGGTATGTCTTGTCGAATCTCTCAGGAACGAACTTAAGCTCTCCGTACTTACAGTCACGTCCCTCTCTGGTTGCCTTAAGCACCTCTATGGCAGGTTCAGCCAGCTTCTCCATGGCAACGAACCACTGTGCCTTGGCCATCGGCTCTATTGTGCATCCGCAGCGGTCATGAGTGCCTACATTATGGGAATGGTCCTCTACCTTGACAAGAAGTCCAAGTGCCTCAAGATCTGCTACGACCTGCTTTCTTGCCTCGTATCTCTCCATTCCTTCATATCTGCCGCCCTTTTCGTTTATGGTGGCATCATCATTCATAACATTGATAACCTCAAGGTCATGCCTCTTGCCTACCTCGAAATCATTAGGGTCGTGAGCGGGGGTTATCTTAACAACACCGGTTCCGAATTCCTTATCAACATATGAATCGGCAATTACCGGAAGCTCCTTATTCATAAGCGGAAGCACAACCGTCTTTCCGTTTATGGAAGTGTATCTTTCATCCTCCGGATTAACTGCGAGTGCCGTATCTCCGAGCATTGTCTCGGGTCTGGTGGTAGCTACAACAACGTAATTCTTCTCATCGGGCGCTTCACATTTTCTTCCCGCAAGCATTGCCTCTGCTTCTTTTGTGCCCGCAACAGGATAACGTATATGCCAGAAATGTCCGGCCTGTTCCTCATGCTCTACCTCTGCATCCGAAATGGTTGTCTGACATACAGGGCACCAGTTAACTATCCTGTTTCCTTTGTATATGAGTCCTTTATTGTACAGATTAACGAAGACCTCGGTGACAGCCTTATTGCAGCCCTCATCCATGGTGAAACGTTCACGCTCCCAGTCACAGGATGAACCAAGCTTCTTAAGTTGGGATACTATACGTCCGCCGTACTCTTCCTTCCATTCCCATGCACGCTTAAGGAAGCCCTCACGTCCGAGATCCTCCTTATCAATGCCTTCCTCTTTGAGCTTCTCTATGATCTTAACCTCCGTTGCAATACTGGCATGATCACAGCCGGGCTGCCACAGGGCATTATATCCCTGCATTCTCTTAGAACGGATAAGGATATCCTGCATGGTATTGTCAAAGGCATGTCCCATGTGAAGCTGTCCCGTTATATTCGGGGGCGGAATAACTATCGTAAACGGTTTCTTACTCCTGTCCACCTCTGCATGGAAATAATTCTTATCGATCCATTTCTTATAGATCCTTTCCTCCATCCCCTTGGGATCGTAGGTCTTTGCTAATTCTCTGCTCATATTTATATCCTCCGAATATTATATGCAAACAGTCTGTAAACGTTAGAAAGCCCAGGTATTGCACTACCTGAGCTTTTGTCTTACCTTGAAAAACATTCATCGTTTTGCTCTCGCACAATCATAATATATCGTGTATATATTTGTCAAGTATTTCCTACCTTATGTTTCCCTCTCCTTTTATTGACTTCTTATGCTCATACATCATGGCATCCGCCCTCTTAAACACGTCGCCGCAGTCCTTGTCAATTGTTGGATCGAAGTCTGCCGCTCCTATGGCAAATGATACATTGTTCACATCCATGGGATCGTAATTCTCGGCTGTCATCCGCTCCATAAGTCCTCCGATAAGTGTTGCCCGGTTCTCATAATCGTCATTTCTCAGAATTGCAACGAACTCATCGCCACCGATCCTGAACACAGGACTTCTCTTAAAGGTTCGGCATATTAGCCGGCAGGCATTTACAAGCAGCTTGTTACCTTCGTCATGCCCTATGTTGTCATTTATTGACTTAAGGCCGTTCACATCGCATATAACGATCATGAACTCTACCTTCTCATTGCTGCTCTCTATCTCAACATTGATCCTGCCCGTCGACAGTTCGTAGGCATTCCTGTTCTTAACTCCCGTGAGCGCATCTGTGTTGGCATCCCTGAGAGCCTTCTCCAGTCTCTCTGCAAGTTCGTTCGACTGCTTCTTCATCGATGCAAGAAGTGTACGAACCAGCTGTGTAACATCAACGGGCTTGGCAATATAATCACTCATCCCGGCGTCTAAGAGCATATTTATGTCATCATCCGTACTGCTCGCGATCATTGCTATTATCGGAACCGTTCTGGCATCATTTCTTGTACTTGCCCTTATTTCCTTGGCTGCGGCTATTCCGTCAAGCACGGGCATGGCCACATCCATAAGAATGGCGTCGAAGCTACCCTCCTCAGATGAACGGTAAAGGCTTAATGCGATCAGTCCGTTCTCCGCGGAACTTACTGACGCTCCCTCTTCCATAAGCATCTTACGCGCGATCTCCATGTTAAGCTCATTATCCTCCGCAATAAGGATATGAGCCCCGTCAAGCTGCTTTACCTTCTCAGCATCCTTACTCTGTGTAGGCGCACGGTATATGTCCATAGGTATCCTGACAGTGTATTTCGTTCCGACCTGCAGCTCACTCTCTACATTGATCGTACCGCCCATGAGCTCCACATACCTTCTGGTTATGCTCATTCCGATCCCGAGCCCGTTCCCGACCGCCATTGCATCGACAATATCGGAAAAGCTATCAAACATATTCTTAACATACTGCCTGCTCATACCGGTTCCGGTATCTTCCACCTCTATCACAAACACGGCTTTATCGGCATCCTGCTCCGTCACGATCTCCTCATTGATCCTGAGCGTGATAACGCCGCCTTCCCTTGTGAACTTTATGGAGTTATCCACTATGTTGAGGATCACCTGTCGAAGATGCAGCTCATCGCCCCGCACGTTGGGATGAAGGATCAGTCCGATATCTCTTTTAAGGTTAATACCCGCATCCATGGTAAGACCTTTTACAATACCTGCGCAGCTGTTGAAGAATCCTATTATCTCAAGAGGATCGTGGCGCATGGTCACCATTCCTCTCTCACTTCTTCCGAGTGCGAGTACTTCATTTACAAGATCAAGCAGTATCTGAGCTTCATGATCTATACTTCTTATATGGTCTGTTATTCGCCCCGGATCATCCACAAACCTCAATGTAACATCGGCATGATCTATAATACTGTTTATGGGTGAGCGCATAATACCCGACATATTACTGAGGAATACATTTCTTGCATTATTCGCCTCATCCCTCTGTTTTGTCATTTTTTCAAGATCGCTGTTCAGCTGTTTGACCTTATCGGCCAGTTCTCCTATCTCTCTGTCACTGTTTGAATAGGCCCTGTTGATCCTGACAAGCATCATAAGCGAGCACAGAAGGAACAGAAGGAAGCTGTATGTCAGAACATTCTGATATCTGACAGACATATTCAGCTCCTTTATGATCCCTGCTCTGTTTTGCTCAATGCTTCTTAAGGATTCATCCAGGAATGAATCAAGAAGCGAATATATCTTACGCCTCGAACGTTCATAAATATCAGAAAACAGCATATCCTTTGCCATGCTTTTCTGCTCGTCCGCACCTAATGATCTCTCATATTCAATAAGATCATAATACAACAGCTCATCCCTTAATGTATCATTATTCTCTCCATATGCAAGGGCTGCCAGAGCCATTGCATGCTCTTCAACCTTTGCAAGATCGTCAGATTCCTTTTTTGCCTTTACCAGAATGTTATAAGCCTCATCTGTATGCTCGATCTCGGAAAGCATCTGTATAGCATCATCCCTGTGCCCCCTCTCCTTAAGCTCAACAAAATATGCGTCAAGATATATCCTGTTCGCCGTTACTACATAATTTCTCGCGCAGTCAGTCAGCAGATCTGATCCTTCACGCAGTGATCTCTCGATCTGTACATACGCTTCCGCGGTATTCTGTATACGCGTAAGCTGTGCGTTATATCCTGCAATGATGCTGTTTTCCCTTGCAAGCAGTGCCCCCAAAAGAATACTCACCACGCCGAGGAATATGGTTCCCGCCAGAAAGATACTTTCAAGACCCGTCCTCTTTTTTTTCTTTGTCGTCTCCTGTTTCATTATGCTTTTTTACTCCGCTCTGCGAGTGTTCTTTCTTGTGCTTATTCTGTACTCCATTACGATAGCACTTCTCGGACCCATTATATACTCAAAGCCGTCAAGCTTTCTTTCGCAAATGGCATCATCACTATAAGTATCCAATACTACGTACCATTTTCCGTTGCCGTCAATCTGAGGTATCTCAATTCTTATATCTTCCCAATATGTATTAAAGCACGCATATACGATATCAGTCTTTCCCGTGCTTTTGCTCTGTCCTGCATACATTACTCCCGCCTGTTTGCTCTCCCAGGTATAATGATCCATAAAGGCCGTATAACCGTGGGTACTGACTTTCGGAAGATTAAAGACGCTCTTTGAAAGATTATGCCTGATCGAGGGATGATCGTCACGGAAGGCTATCATGAATTTAAACACTTCAAAAATATCCTTATTCTTCTCCTTATCTTCCCAATCGATCCATCCGACTTCATTATCCTGACAGTAAGCATTGTTATTTCCGTACTGTGTATTTCCGAATTCATCTCCTGCATAAAACATAGGGGTTCCCCGGCTCATCATAAGAGCCACGGCGGCATTCTTGACCATCCTGTGTCTCAGCTTATTTATCTCTTCATCATCCGTTTCTCCTTCAGCGCCGCAGTTGAAGCTGTTATTATCATTGGCGCCGTCGGTATTGTTCCATCCGTTTGCTTCATTATGCTTATCATTATATGCATACAGGTCATATAACGTAAATCCGTCATGGCAGGACAGGAAATTAACGGATGCATTCCTGTCTCCGATATCATCGGGATACAGATCCGCCGAGCCTGTAAGCCTTATTATTGCCTTCTCCGCCATATTATCATCCCCACGGAGGAAACGCCTCATATCATCCCTGTACATTCCGTTCCATTCCGAGAACCGGTTCCAGGAAGGGAACTTCCCGACCTGATACAGACCGGCGGCATCCCAGGCTTCCGCAATAAGCTTCACATCTCCGAGAACCGGATCGAAGGCAAGGCTCTGTATAAGCGGAGGCTTGCTCATCGGCGAACCGTCTTCATTGCGTCCAAGGATCGAAGCAAGATCAAACCGGAAACCGTCTATCCTGTAATTAACCGTCCAGTAACGCAGGCTTTCTCTTACCAGATGCTGCACTATGGGATGATTACAGTTAAGCGTATTGCCGCAGCCGCTGAAATTATAATACTGTCCGTCTGGTGTAAGCATATAATAAATATTGTTGTCAAGACCCTTGAATGAAAAGAAAGGACCATTCTCATTGCCCTCACCCGTATGGTTAAACACAACATCCAGGATAACCTCTATACCGTTGGCGTGAAGCGCTTTGATCAGTTCCTTAAGCTCGTTACCCTCATGATTGTATTTATCCTGGGTCGCATATACCGTATTGGGCGCAAAAAAGCACGTGGTGTTATAGCCCCAGCATTCAAGCAGTTTCTTTCCATCCACCTCACGTGCATTATGCATCTCGTTGAACTCAAATACAGGCATAAGCTCTACGCAGTTTATGCCCAGCTCAACAAGATACGGTATCTTCTCTTTTAATCCGCTGAAGGTTCCGGGACTTTTAACACCCGAAGATCCATGTATGGTAAAATTGCGGACATGGAGTTCATATATCACAAGATCCCGCATCTTTAAATGCGGCGATCTGTCATTACCCCAGTCGAAATCATTCTTTACCACCCTTGCCTTAAAAAAGGTGGCATCATCGAACTTCTTACCCCAGACACTCTGACCCGCGACTGCCCTTGCATATGGATCCAGTATATACCTGTCGGGATCAAACAGAAGTCCCTTATCCTTATCATAAGGTCCCTCGAAGCAGTATGCATATTCAATATTCTCAATATCAAGGTCAAACACAAACATCGAGAATACCTTGCCTATCCTGTAATTATCAGGATATTTAAGCTTGGCGAACGGCTCCTCCTCGCGGTGGTTAAACAGGCACAGCGTACATCCGGTTGCATTTACAGAACTCACGGTAAAGCTTACGCCTCCGGAAGAATAATTGGCTCCCATCCTGTCAAAATACCCCGGACGCACCCTGAAATTCTCTATGATATCCGTAGGCATCCACCTCTCAACCAACGCCTTCTGTGCTGTCATATGATCCCTCCATGTCTTTCCTTTTCCCTGTTTCGGGTAAGATTTCTCTTATCCTGACTTGTCCGTCTGCCTTATCAGTCTGCCTGATCTGAACAGTTACACGAATTTAATACACTTACGAAACCACCCGGTTCCTTCCGCTCTCCTTGGCTGTATACAGCTTGGCATCCGCAGCATTGACATTATCGTCCATCGAAAGCTCGGGCTTACTCTCCGCCACACCGAAGGACATGGTAACCGAATGGTATTGTCCGTCGTGTTCCACAAGGGTCTCTCTTATCTGATCGAGTAGTCTCTCCGTTGCAACAGATGCCGCAAGTTCGTTCATGTTTTCATAAACCAGCAGAAATTCCTCTCCTCCCCATCTTGCCGCGAAACCGTACTGTCTCATATACTCACCCAGGGTTTTGGATACCGAAATAAGAACAGCATCACCGCATTCATGACCGTATGTATCATTAAATTTCTTGAAGAAATCAATATCTCCCATGGCCAGAGTATACGGAACCCCTCTGTTAATAAGCTCTGCAAGCTTGCTGCTTCCGTATCTTCTGTTGTATATGCCTGTAAGAGCATCCTTCTCTATAAGCTTCCTTAATGAACCCCTGAGCTTAAGGGTCAGCCTTCCCATTTCTCCCAGTTCATCAGTCCTCTGTACGACGACCGTATCTATATCTGCCGCAAGATTGCCTTCAGCGATCTCTGAGAGGAATTTCATTATCTTCTTGATTATATTGATAAGCCCCGAAGTGAAATGCATGATAAACCATGCCGTAACAAACAGAGCAAGCAGGATGATAAGAAGGTTACGCAGGATCGATTTCCTCACCATTACGCTAACACCATCTGCCGGAGTCGCCGTTCCTATCATACCCAGGCACGTCAGGCCGTCCCATGACATGATCGGCATATAATAGGCGAAATACCTTTTATCCCCGATAAGAACATTATTGTAAAAGCAGCCCGTGCGGTTATTTACAACGGTATTTAGTATGGTTGAGTTAACGCCCTTGTTAACCATGCGGTTGCCCTCTGAATCCGCTATGGTAGTCAGCACTCTGGTATCGTAGAAGAAAAGCGAGATCTCGACTCCGGTATCCGCCTTGATCTTATCAATAAGCCCTGTGTCGTTGCTCAGCAGAACATCACCCTTATAGAATTCAACATCACCGTCCACTATTATAACGTTATAATCACCGTCATAGGATGTTTCATAGGCAGACAGCACGGCAACACCGACATTCCTCAGATTATCACTTACTTCCTTTTGAATATTTCCCCTAAGCGTGTATGAACTGTATATCATCATCACTATGCCAAACAGGAACAGTGGAAGAAGGGCAATATACAGAAAGCTTCCGTACAGGCTTCTTGAACCCTTGATATGTTTAATGTGTACTAATTTCATATTTGTATTCCATCAACTCCGTTGTTTATTGTTTACAGCAGCCGGTATATCGATTGAAATATGACCGAACATATTATAAGAATGCCTAACCTGGCAATCTCCTATGTTAGTATAGCACACTTGGCATTTGTTGACATTTTTTTTCCTGAAAAATATAATGTTGACATGAATAATCTTACTATTTCCGAAAAAAGAACAGGCATGGTGCTTATGGCAGCCATAACCTGCATTGCTACCATGGCAGTACGGATTCCCACTCCCGGTACCGGATATGTCAATCTGGGAGACGGATTTGCTTTGGCGTGCGGGCTTATACTCGGACCTGTGGCAGGTTCCATAGCTGCCGGAACCGGATCCGCACTCGCAGATCTGATAGGCGGATACTCATCAATAGCACCCGCAACCTTTGTCATAAAAGCATTCCTGGCTACGGGAGCCGCCATCTGTCATATGCTGCTTTCAGGCCGCTCACGTACCGGAAGCTTTAACTATATAAACACGGCCATCTCCGGAGCTGTCGGTGAACTTATCATGATCTCAGGCTATTATATATACGATGTTGCGCTTACTATATACGGCAACAGCCGCCTTAACCGCAATATACTCATACAGGCTCTTAAAGATTCCTCTGTTCAGCTCCCCTTCAACTGTCTCCAGGCTTCAATTGGGATAGCGGCAGCCATAATCGTTACCCCTCTTTTGGCGAAGCTTATATTCCGCAGCAAATAGGCTTACTTTATTTCTTCGCTGTCCGGAGCCAGCATACGGTTTGAGTGGAACCTGTAGTTACCATCCGTAAGCACATCCTCTTTAATCTCATATGTTTCCTGCGGACTTCCCGGATCACCGTCTTCCCCGTCCTGTCCGGGATCACGTCTTCTCAGAACAACATTCCACAGATCATTGCTGCCTTCCTTTTTATAAAAAATACTGTATAACCTGTTGGAATCATATGAACCCGCCACGCATGTTATGTTAACCGGATCGTTGGCCGCATCCTTATTGAAATCCTCAGGAATAAGGTATACCTGCTGAAGGTAAGGATTAACATCCTTAAGGTTGAAATATGCCGACATCTTCTCAAGCTGCTTTTCGCTCAGCTGAACGCCCTCCACCTGATAATCACCGTCATCTTTTTTCACACTTTCCCGGGCAGTATCTGGTTCCACTGCTTCTTCAGGATCTGCCACTGCATCCGCATTATTTACTCCGTTACCGGAAACCCTCTTATAATTCACCGATACCGGTTCCGCCGGCTCCTCTGTCCCATGTGATTCACTCTTTGTTTCTTCTCTGTTTCCGCTAAGATGCAGCGAAAGATAAGGCTCCTCCTTTTTCTCCTGTGGATCGGCTGTAAGCGGTATGACAGGCTCCTGATCCAAAATATCGGGAGCCTTCATACAGCCCGCAAGACATACGGCAAGAAGCAGCACATTAAAATATACACATAGAAATTTAAAAGGTATTACCCAATGATTACTTACGGTGCTTTTCATATTCTGTATATACTACCCTCTTTCTCTTGTCTTATCTGTTTTGAATTTCCCACTGTTAAAAGCAGTATATCACACCCGTTTCCATGACCTTTAAATATGTTTTCTTATCATTTCCCAGTCAGTACATCGGATATAGTTCTCTCCCGGGAGCTTACATTCTGTATTCCATGGTCTGTTGTATACCATCACTTTAAGTTCAGGCAGGTGCTCAAAGAACCTGAATGCAGACGGTGAATCCTCGATTGCATAATCAAAATGCATCTTATGATAGTCTTCAAGCTCAAGACTGAAGTCACTTTTCTTAATGAAGCTGTCCCGTCCGTATTTATTGAGACAGTATAATCTGACACTCTCTAGTCCGTGACTGTCAAGCCACTCCCGTGACGGTTCATAGGCACTGTATGGCCTTCCCGTTATCACGGACACATCATATCCTTTCTCTACCCAACTATTTACAGTATCTACAGCACCCGGCGTTCCCTCATACTTAAGCAGCACTTCCGGTCTGTGAGCCTTGATCATCATCTCCTCATACTGTTCATCTGTCAGAGAAAATGATTTCTGCAGATTAAAATATCTTATATTCTCATATGGCACATTTTTACCGAAGAGTTCTTGTACTAATACGGAGAAGTGTCTTGCTGTTTCACACAGGCAGTCATCAAAATCAATGTAAATATTCATACTAATCAGCCACTCTACACTTTAATACGGTTATCAGATCATCAGGTGCAGGTTTGGTCTGTATTCCGACCTTTCCCACACTTACATATATATTATCATAATCTGATGCAGTTAAGTGTATAAACTTCGGGCTACCTTCATTTCTATGTACTTAAGCAGCTTTAGACCAGTATCTGTAATCTCTCCTTGGTGAAAAAAAGTAATTTCCACACACCCCGGCTATTCCCAGCTTGGATAGCAAAGGAACATACTCCCTAAGCTGATACTCATTCTGAAAGATGACCCTGCTTATACATGATACAGGTATTGTGTTGAATACCAGCACCTCTGCCTGTGGATCAGTGGTTTCATTACATCCTGTCTTTCCTCTTTTTTAACTGATAAGAGTCAGTACATCCTGCACTGGCTCTGTAGAAACTACATTTATAATCCAGAATTTTCTTTGAATCAAAAGTAATTACTACCCAATAGGTTCGTTTTTTCAATATTCTGTATTTGTAGAACATAAGAGCGCAATTAAATCTGGAATCAAGAAAGACGAATGCTGTATGGATTGAGCCGTTAGCCATAAAAAATCCCCCTTTACTATATTTATCGTAACATAGCTATAGGGGGATTTCATTTAATGCGTGGTTGCAATGTATATAATCCATTCTCCGCTGATCATAGAAAACATCTTTTTACCCGGATTCAGGCTTCATTTAACGGCCCGGACTCCCTGCGTGCAACAAGTTCACCTTCCGATCCGTCAATGATTATAACATCTCCCTCCGAAACGGTTCCGCCCAGTATAAGCTTCGCGCTCAGGGTTTCCACCGTCTTTTGCAGGAAACGCTTAAGAGGTCTGGCTCCGTACACGGGATCATATCCTCCGTCGGTCACGATCGACCTCGCGGCATCCGTCAGCCTGATCGTCAGATTCCTGTCCGCAAGCCTCTTATTAAGATCGGCTATCAGAAGCTCAACGATTCCTCCTATGTTATCCTTTGTGAGCGGTTTGAACATGATCATCTCATCCAGACGGTTTAAGAACTCCGGTCTGAAATGAGCTCTCAGATCATTCATGACCATATCTTCGGCTTCTGACTTAATACTGCCGTTTTCATCTATTCCGTCGAGCAGATATTCCGAACCGATATTACTCGTCATTATAAGTATGGTATTCTTGAAATCAACCGTCCGTCCCTGCGAATCCGTAATACGTCCGTCATCCAGAACCTGAAGCAGCACATTGAAAACATCCGGATGCGCCTTCTCCACCTCATCGAAGAGCACTACGGAGTACGGCTTCCTTCTGACAGCCTCGGTAAGCTGGCCGCCTTCCTCATAGCCGACATATCCGGGAGGCGCACCTATAAGCCTTGATACCGAATACTTCTCCATATACTCGGACATATCTATACGCACCATATTATTCTCATCATCGAACAGGCTCTGCGCCAGAGTCTTTGCCAGCTCTGTCTTACCGACACCGGTAGGGCCGAGGAACAGAAATGAACCTATAGGCTTCGAGGGATCCTTGATGCCGGCCTTGCTTCTTATAATTGCCTCGGATACTCTGGTTACAGCCTCATCCTGACCTATCACCCTCTTATGAAGCTCTTCGTCAAGATGCAGTGTCTTGCTTCTCTCTGATTCCGTCAGCTTGGCAACAGGAATTCCCGTCCAGCGAGAGATTATCTTTGCTATTTCTTCATCCGACACATTCTCATGGACCAGTCTGCCTGCGCCCTTATGAACCTGAGCGCCTTCCTGCCCGGATGCATCATTTGATTCATCGGATGGATCCGGAAGTATTCCATCCTTTTCCAGCCTGCGCTCGGATGTTTCAAGAGTCTGCGTCAGTCTCGGGATAATATCGTACTGAAGCTCTCCTGCCCTTGTATAGTCTCCGTTTCTCTGGGCTATTGCCAGCTCATTCTTCGCATCCTCTATTTCCTGCCTCAGATCCTGAAGCTTCTCCACAGATGCCTTCTCATTCTCCCACTGTGCCATACGGTTGGTAAGCTCTTCCGTTTTCTCCGCCAGCTCCCTGTTAAGATTCTCCAGTCTTTCTTGACTCAATCGGTCATTTTCCTTCTTGAGAGCTTCTGCCTCGATCTTCAGCTGCATAACTTTACGGTTCAGCTCATCAAGCTCTGTAGGCATGGAATTAAGCTCTGTCTTTATTAGAGCACAGGCCTCATCCACAAGATCGATGGCCTTATCCGGCAGGAACCTGTCCGAGATATACCTGTGACTAAGGGTTGCCGCAGCTACAAGGGCTGAATCCGTGATTTTAACATGATGGAAATTCTCATATCTTTCCTTAAGGCCTCTCAGTATGGATATGGTCTCCTCCACAGAAGGTTCATCCACCATAACAGGCTGGAAACGTCTTTCAAGAGCGGCATCCTTCTCGATATACTGACGGTACTCATCCAGAGTAGTGGCGCCGATGCAGTGAAGCTCACCTCTTGCAAGCATGGGCTTTAACATATTCCCCGCATCCATGGCTCCGTCTGTCTTACCTGCTCCGACGATAAGATGAAGCTCGTCAATGAACAGGATTATCTCTCCGTCCGACTGCCTTACATCTTCAAGTACAGCCTTCAGACGTTCCTCGAACTCACCCCTGTATTTGGCTCCTGCCACAAGCGCACCCATATCCAGTGAGAATATCTTCTTGTCCTTTAAGTTCTCGGGAACATCTCCGCCGGCTATACGCTGAGCAAGCCCTTCGACCACGGCTGTCTTGCCGACACCAGGTTCACCTATGAGCACAGGATTATTCTTGGTCTTTCTTGACAGTATCCTTATGACATTCCTTATCTCATCGTCACGTCCTATAACGGGATCCATCTTCTGTTCCCTTGCCCTTGATACCAGTTCTACACCGTATTTCTCCAGGGTGTCATAGGTTGCTTCGGGATTGTCACTGCTGACACGCTGATTTCCTCTCACCGCCTGAAGCGCCTGAAGGAAACGCTCTCTGGTAATGCCGAACTCGGTAAACAGAGCCTTCATTTCACGATCCGGATGAGCTATCAGCGACAGCATCAGATGCTCGACCGACACATATTCATCCCCAAACAGCTTAAGCTCCTTCTCGGCAGACAGCACGGCATCATTCAGCTGCTGGCTCCAGTATCTCTTTCCTCCCTGAACCTTGGGGCGTCCGTCTATAACCTTCTGAACGGCGTTTTTGAAATAGGGGAGGTTTATTTCCATCTTCTCTATCATCTTGGGAATAAGCCCACCCTCCTGCTCAAGCAATGCAAACAGAAGATGTGCCTGAACCATCTCCATGTTCCCGTTCTCCATTGCTATCTGTTCAATATCGTTTATTGCCTCGCGGCTCTTCTGTGTAAACAAATTGATATCCATAAAACCTCACCTCCCATAAACTAATATAACTGTTCGGGATGGAACGAATTATTCTTACATTCTATCCTGAACAGTTATATCATACATCATTTGTTAGCACTCGTCAAGGGTGAGTGCTAACAATTTTTACAGATCTTCTTTTGTTATTTCCATCAGGGAGTCCATTTCACCTTCGTCGTCCTGTCCGTTCATTTCGGAAACAATACGATTTGCCTGGTTGGATATCACCTGTTCGAAGTAATTCCTCACCGTCCTTGCATTGCCGAAGGACTCACCCTCTTCAGTCCTGAGCTGTGAAATACGCGCAAGCAGAAGCGGCTTCAGAGAGATATTTACCCTGTAATCCTGCTCCTTGCATCTTCTCATGAATATCCTGAGCAGCTCTTCATCCTTATAGTCTTCAAAATGGATATACTTGTTAAATCTTGAACGGAGTCCGGGATTGGAGTCAATGAATTTCTCCATAAGTTCCGGATAGCCTGCCACTATGACAACCAGTCTGTCCCTGTTATCCTCCATCATCTTAAGAAGGGTATCGACAGCCTCCTGTCCGTAATCCCCCTCCCTGTCGCTTACCAGGGTATATGCTTCATCTATAAACAGTACGCCGTCAAGAGCAGACTCCACCACTTCCTTAACCTTCTCCGCCGTCTGACCCATATAACCTGCCACCAGTCCGGCCCTGTCCGTTTCTATAAGGTGTCCCTTTTTAAGCATGCCGAGCGAACCGTATGCGCTTGCGATCTCCCTTGCTATGGTGGTCTTTCCGGTCCCGGGATTTCCTGTAAATACCATATGCTTTGATATTTCGGGCGTCTTAAGGCCATGGCTTTCTCTCATCTTCTGAACCGTCAGAAGATTAACTATATCATGTACCTCCTTCTTAACTCCCGCAAGGCCGATCAGATTGTCTACCTCGGCAAGTATCTGCCTCACATCCTTCTTCGCAATATTGCTTTCCCTCGAAAACAGAGTGGCGTTCTCCATTTCCATCTGTTCGCGCAGGGTTATGTGATTTCTAGCATTTTCCCTGATCTTTTCCTTCTCTTCATCTATTGCTTTTGTATCTGTCATGATACCAACAGTGCCCGGTATCAGACCTCCGAATTTATCACTCTTATAAGCCACCTCACCCGATGCGAGTTCATCGTTCTCCTCCACTCCGCCGATATACCGCATACACACGTTGGTAAAATGCTGGAGCAGCATCACCGGATACTGTAATCTCTTTCCGTCACAATTAATGACTATATTCGCTATAAGAATAAGAGTATTGAGCATTTCTCTTGTGCTTACCAGATAGCATTTGCCTCCGAGATTTGCATCCTTTTCGCCCTTGGCGATCACCATGATACATATGGGCACATGCCTTATAACGCTTTTCTCGCCCGTTATGTCATTTCCGTAATTCTTCTTAAGGAAATCCTCATCTATCAGGATCTGGAATATCTCGTTAATCATGCGTATTTCCGACTGCGATACCATCCCGTCGCATGACGCCATAAAATAAGCTATATTCAGCGCAGTATTCCTGAACATGTCAAACAGCTCATCGGGACTGTATCCGCTGTTGTCCCCGCAATACATCCTGCATATGTCCCTGCATTTTCTTAATGCCTTAAAAGTCGCATCCATTATCCCTGCTTCCTCCGGGTCTGATCTGAAATTATTGTAAATATTCAGGTAACTTTCAGACCGGTTATAAATCCATATGATATCTGTTCATCAGGATCCCGTTTATTTCCGTATCCTCAAGATGTTCAAAGCCAAGCCTCCGGCACAGCCTTATCGAAGGAACATTCTCCTGCCGCACGAAGCAGTTAAGCCCGGACATCATAAGAACACTCCGTGCATATTCAACTATGGCTCTGCAGACCTCTGTCGCATAGCCTCTGTTCTGGCGTTCCTTTTCTATAACATATCCAAGCTCTGCCTCATCATAGCCTTCCCTGTTGCTGATACCGGCCCGTCCGACCACCCGTCCCGTATCTGTCTCTTCCACGATCCACAGCCCGTATCCGAAGAAGCCATACTGATTCTTAATATAGCTTTCCGTATATGCAAGCTCATCTTCCCTGTTTTCAAACAGATCCTCGGTATACAGCGTAACAGACGGTTCTGCATATATTTCATACAGCCGGTCCACATCCGCAGGAGTGATTTCCCGGAGCGTAAGCCTTTCTGTTCTAAGTATTGTCCACGGAAGATGAACGTGCCTTTGATACATCTTTGTTATGAAATCCGCATCCAGCTCATCAAAGCCCTGTATGATACATTCCGCATCAGTCGCATCCACAGCTGTTGTATCCATACCGGTCTCATCCGAAGCTTTCGAAGGGTTTACCGGTCCGTTACGGAAATCCGTTCCGGCCTCTTCATAATAAACATAGCCCATACCTTTTTCCCGGGCAAACAGTATCCCCCGCATGCAGTCGGTTACAAGATATGAGCCTGTTTTACATTCCGCCGGAATCATCGCACCCTTTTCTTGATCTTTTACCGGATCTTCACCTGACAGGCTGTCACCGTTAACTGCATAAGGAACGATTTCTATCCCTTTAAGCTTAACATCAAGCAGGAACTGTTTCAGCCCCGTATATCCGAAATCTCTTAGGATGATATATAATCTTTCCATTTCTGTTTCTTACTGTTCTTCTTTTTTATCTGTTCTTCTCTAACATAAACTTTATGAACTCTCTTGCCGGAAGGGGACGTGAGAAATAATAACCCTGTATATACTCGCAGCCCAGATTGATGAAACGGTTGAAGGTCCTTTCTTCCTCCACTCCTTCAACCAGAATATCCTTCTTCATTTCATGGAGCATATTAACCGTATTTTTAATAACTATCCACATCTGGGGATCATCCATTTCATCCACGAAGCTCTTATCCAGCTTGACAAGATCAAAGGGCAGGGATATGACTCTCTTGATATTGGAATAACCCGTTCCGTAATCATCAAGCGAAAATTTAATCCCTTTTTCATACAGACGCTTCATATTTCTGTCGACCATCGCAGCGTCGAAGTCGGCGGCCGTCTCTGTCATCTCCAGATTAATCCTGTCGGTCGAAAGCTTATATTTGTCAAGTGTGGTAAGAACCTTATATACAAGATCGGTCTCGACACACTGAGCTGCCGAGAGATTGATCTCGATATATTCAAGTCCCATCTTTTCAAGGTCACACTTGCTCATGAACTCACATACGGCATCGAGTACGTAATCACCTATCTGGTGTATGGCTCCGCTTGCTTCTGCCGCAGGAATGAACAGCCCGGGAGAAACGAAACCGTACTTATCGTCAATAAGTCTTATAAGAGCCTCTGCAGAGACGAACTTCATCTTTTTCGCATCATAGATTGGCTGGTAATACATCTGGAATTTCTTCTTCTGTATAGCATCCGCGATAACATCATCCAGCTCACTCTTAAGCTTGAAGTCATCACTGTTTATTACCTCGGAGAGCATTACCGCCCTGTTTTCTTCCGGGAGTACCGAATTGAAGGTATTCTCGAAATTAACCACTCCCTCATAGGTATCTATATCCTCCGGACATCTTACAATACAGCACCTGCAGTCAAGCTCGGTCTTAAAATGCTGGACCTCGAAGGGCTTCACAAGATTATCCACCATGGCGTTCGCCACCGTCATTATGACTTCCATATCATTTTCCGTGGTAATGACCGCAAAGAGTCCGTTCTGCAGATAATAGATATCGGACGTAAGCTTATAAACGCTGCCTGTCTTTGTTATCTTAAGTCCCACTTCCTTAAGCATCGCATTAAATCTGTCCATGCCAAGATATGTCCTTAAGACCTGGCAGTTATTTATACTTATATAAATGATATTTATGGCGTGGTTTGTTTCGAAGGCTTTCCTGACAGCAACAAGAGATGCACTGTAGCTCTGTACTCCGCTTAAGGGATCGAGCATCTCCTCACCCCTTTGCAGTATGGTACTTATAATGAGTACCACAACAGCCGAACCGAACATCTCAACCAGAAGCCATGGGAAGATCAGCTGAAGGATAACGGTGACAAGGCTTACCGGAAGCTGTGTCATCAGCGCAAACAGCCTGTCCCTTGTGATCAGTCTCTTATATCTGATCATTATCACCCAGCTTGCTATAACATATCCGATCGCTATTATATAGAGGACAGGGCTTGCCGCACCTCTTGTATATTTGCAGTTATCGTCAAAAAAGAATATCAGGTGCGTAAGCGGATTGGTCAGAATAAGAAAAAGGCTGACCGCACACGGGATCATAAACGCGATGCATCTCTTTCTGTCTCTTATATATATATGCCACACTCCCACATATGAGATCACATAGAGGATATATGCTACGGGAGTTATATTTCTTGAAATGAAATAGATATAATTGATAAAGCTTCTTATCCCGTTATTATCCGGGGAAATGGGAACGAGCTCACCGAACATTCCGGCAAACAGATCCGTAACCGTAGACACGGCTATGCATAGCATCATAACGCAGAACAGCTGGTTTGAACGCCCAAGATACAGCTTTCTTGTCATTATCGATATAGCCAGTATGATCAGAATTATAAGAGCGCATATGTCAAAATTAAGTATACCCATCGTTGTTTCTCCCAAAAAAGTCACACAGCTACGATTATTATACACCATTGGAACGACCTTTGTCACATACTTTATAAAGTGTCATGCAACAAATCAATTTTTCATAACGTATCGGAAACTTATCAAAAAATCAATATAAATCACAAAAAACATTAGAAATTTTCAGCAAAAAGGTGTTACAATATATTTGTCGGAGGTGTCTTTACAGGAATAGGAGAGAAAATATGTACAATGTGAATGATATGGTTGTTTACGGTAATCAGGGAGTATGCGAGGTGGTAAACATCGGCACCCTGTCCATGTCCATGGTTGACAGAAAGAAGAAGTATTATACTCTCCGTCCGGTTTATCAGCGCGAAGCCGCTGTATACGTGCCCGTCGACAATGTTACGGCGGTAATGCGTCCGGTCATTTCGAAGGAAGAAGCCGAGGAGCTTATAAGCAAGATCCCGGATATCGATTATGTATGGATACCCAACGAGCAGGAACGCGAAACACAGTACAAGGACGCTCTGCGCACCTGCGACTGTGAAGAACTCGTTAAAGTGATAAAGACCCTCTTCAAGCGTAAGAAGACACGTCTTGACGAGGGCAAAAAGGTTACCGTAGTGGACGAGCGCTATTTCCGCCAGGCCGAGAACCAGCTCTACGAGGAGTTGGCTTATGCACTCGGAATGGACAAGAAGGATGTGGGCGCTTATATCTCCAAACGGATAAACGGTAAATAGATCACGGTCACATATCCAGAAGCTGTGCTATTTCCTCTTTCATTGAAGCATTCCGCTCAGTGATCATAAGTTCATCCTTATACTTCATATACGGATCACAGCCATGTCTTGCAATGAATCTTGAGGTATAAGGATTAACAGTCATCTCTGTTACGAGAATGAGCATCTCGTTCCCGTCCTTATATGCTCCGGAAGCAAAATCAAACAGTCTTTCAAGCTCTTCCCTGACAGCAATGCTGCGTTCCTTTACAGCCGTCAGCTGCATATTGTAATCCCGTCTTACAGTCTCAAATGCCTGCTCCTCCTTAAGAGCGTTCTTATATGCCGCATCCACAAACCTAATGCATGACCGTTTTACTCTTTCGGTTTCTTTTGATAAGGCCGATGCCTTCTTAAGTGAATTAAGCTCCTTTCTTAAGCTCTCGCTCATATCAAGCAGGCTTGAGAGAACGCGGTCATTCTCCTTCTCTTCTTTCAATTTCCTAAGCATAGGATTAAGTGCTGTAAGATAATCCGAATCATTAAGATTATTTCTTGTATCCGCAATCACCCTGTCCATAAGCATTGACAGAAGGGAAAGCCTCTCATCAAAGCCTGCCGCAGCTGCCCTCTTTACAACCTCCTGCGTTGCGCCGGACTTAAGTATCTCTTCAACCCTGTAATCTCTCTTGTATTTATTATACAATTCATAATATGCGGCAAATTCTTTAACTACCGAATCATTCCGTATATACTGGTCTATAAGAGTATCATCGACAGGAAGCAGTGCATCCTCGTAAAGCTTAAGGATTTCCGACAGATCCTCCCAGCCCCTTGCTGTCACATAAGCGCGTCCGTTAACAGTATTCTCTATCATGTAGAAATACTCCCTCTTAAGATCAAGGAAGCTTATTATTGCAGGATGTATTCCCTGTTCAAGCGCGTATTCCTTCCACACCCTGTAATCCGCTTCGACATTCATGACCTTAAGCCTGTCAAGCACCGCCACATCGAATTCCCTTACCGCTCTGTTGAATTCCTGGGGATTACCTGCAGTGACTATTACCCAGCCTTCCGGAACCTGATGGCGGCCGAAGACCTTATACTGAAGGAACTGCAGCATGGACGGAGCAAGCGTTTCGGATACACAGTTTATCTCATCTAAGAACAGTATCCCCTCCTTTATCCCGGTTTCCCGCATGGTTTCATAAATGCTTGCAATTATCTCACTCATCGTATATTCGGTAACATCATATTCCATGCCCTCATATTCTTCATGCTTTATAAACGGAAGGCCTATCGCAGACTGTCTGGTATGATGAGTCATTGAATATGATACAAGAGCTATATTAAGCTCCTGCGCTATCTGTTCCATGACAGCGGTCTTGCCCACACCCGGAGCCCCCAGAAGAAACACCGGTCTCTGCCTTACAACCGGGATCACGTATTCGCCGAATTCACCTTTCGTAAGATACAGATTAACCGTCTGTTTTATATATTCCTTAGCCTGACCTATGTTCATCCTCTTCTCCTTTCACCTCATCCTGTTCCATCAAAATATATTCTTCGTCCAGCTCTACTCTGATACCCCACCAGGGTACTTCCGGTTTCATTTCATTGTTTACAAAAACAAACATACAGTCATAATCCGGCGCCTTCCCGGGATATATCCCGAATCCGTCCGTGAAGTAGATAAGCCCCTTGAAATTCTCGAATTCATTATTTTCTATAAGACCATCCACATATTCAAAAGCCGGTCTGAAATCGGTTCCGCCGTAACCGGTCAGCTTACCTCCCGCTATATAATCATCGAATTCCTGCTCGTTTGTGATCTTCACATCCGAACGGACCTCGCTGTCGCACTGGATTATATGTACATTAACCTTGCTTGAAAGGCTCTCACTTCCCTTAAGTATATCATAGGTCTTCCTAAGGAACGCTCTCACGGTAGCTCCCATGCAGGAAGCAGAAGTATCGAGTACTATCACGAAATCGCGGACCCTCTTCTCGTCCTTGAACTCCAACGGTTCTATAAGCGGCATGTTTCCGTAGTGTTTAAGGCCATAGGTATAGTAGATGTAATCAAATTCCTCATCATTGACCTTAAGCTCTTCACCCATTACCGTAAAACGTTCAAGCAGTCTCTTATAATCATACTTCTTCTTTGTGGTATCAACAAGATTCTTTATAAGACTCTCGGATCCGTTCTCAGCCTTAGAGAAGGTTCCGAGATCAGTCTTTATCCTACGGCTTATCTTCTTCCATGCCTCTTCCGATATCTCATAATTTTCAGCCTTCTTCCAGTAAATATGCCTATCCTGCGCAAAGAGCTCCGTCATCTTTATTTTGTCTGCCTTGGAGAGTGGGTTAACAAGAAGATATTTATATATCTTTTCGGCAGTCAGTGAGGGAACCTTCTTAACAATACCCTTCAGCATCCAGACCCTGTCGCTGTCATCATGGAGCGTAAAATCGGGAACCTCCAGCTCCATGATGATATTTTCCACCGCAATATCACAGGCCATATCCCAGACCTCATCATCAACCCTGTCATAATTAAAGGAATGGTTGAATATGCAGTGCAGAAGGGAGTGAAGGTACATCCTCGTAACGGCGTTATCATCCTTAAGGTAGGAATTAAGCAGAAACCTGCTGTCGTAATAAAACCTCTCCCCGTCCGGTGCCACGCCGAAAAGACCTGTCTTTTCCTCACGCTTCAGCCTGTTCAGCGCAACATCCATGAAGCGCATGTTCACAATGATGGTATCGGATGCAAGGCGGAGAAGTTCCGCGGCTTTTAACGATATTTTTTTGTCTGCGTTCTGTTCATCTGTGGTAGACATTTCGTGGGTCCCTCATGTTCCATGGCTTTATACCTGTTTATGCCATCACAAGGAATCCTCCCACTTCGTGGGTCCCTCATGCTCGATGGCTTTATACCTGTTTATGCCATCACAAGGAATCCTCCCACTTCGTGGGTCCCTCCTTGTGATAATTGAAAAGCAGATGCCCTTAACATCTGCTTCCCTCACCCTGATATAATCTGTATATTCCACGTATCAGAATACAGGTCTTTCCCTGTACTGCGTGAAGCGTGAACCGCCGTCAAAAGGATCCCCTCACCCTTAGACAGCTTCCCGAACATATCCGCATACTCACTTTATTACAATACATCTGCAGTTTGTATTGCAATAAAGGAAACCCGGATACTAATTCTGCATAGAACTCACAAAACCTTCGTAAGCCTTCTTTAGCATCTCTTCTATTTCCCCGGTCTCCATGCTCACTCTTTTTGCCGCAACCAATGTGGCGACTCCGTGTGTGAACATCCATACCATACGGAATACTTCCTTTTTCTGGGCTGCACTCAGCGTCTCGGTCTTCGGAAGATTCTCAAGCAGCTCATTACAGTCTCCCTGTTGGAGGAACTCTTTCAGATCACCGGTTTCATAATCATCGATATCGGCAATAAGCTTGAACAGATGCTTCTCCCTGCAGGCCATCTCGATATATGCCATTCCCATCGACAAATATACCGGCTGTCCCTTCGTCCTGCTTTTAAGCATATGATCCGAAAACAAATCCGCACTTTTATAGAACAGCTCTTCCTTCAGCATATCCATGTTCTCATAAGCACGGAATATAGGCTGTGTCGAGCTCCCCAGTCTTTCCGCAAGCTTTCGCGCGGTGACATTCTCGAAACCATTCTCCCTGGTCATTTCAAATGCGGCATTAAGCACCATGACCCTGGACACTTTTTCTTTTGGAGGCATGCGATTTCCCCTTCTTAATTACTTTACAAACCGGTTCCCTAAGCCGGTCTGTATACTCCACTCAAAAATTTCCCCTTTGATGAGATATGCATAAAAATTTCACTGATATGTATCACGGTTATGCATTCTTGTTATATAACGATGTTATTGTACTATACCCGATTTCACGTGTCAAGGCATAAATACAATTAATTTCTAAAGCAAATCACTTATGCCGCTTTCTCAGACGCATCTGCCGGCTTCTCACTATTCACCGCTTCTTCATCCCCTGCCGTCACAGCAGACTCCTGCTTTCTTGTCCGCTTCTTCGAAGGATACATGATGACAGCTGTCCCTGCAGCAGAAAATATAAGTGCGGCATTCCAATACCACGGTGACCTGTATTTAACGGATATATTCCCTTCATATCCCGCCGGAATCCAGAAGGATATAAGATTATTGCTTCCCTTAAGGATCGTATACTCATTTCCTTCCCTGTCATATGCATGAAAACCTTTATAATCATACAGTGGTACAAGTACCTTCGCACTGTCTACCGCAGCCTTGCATGACACGGTTATCTCAACACCGTTCCTGTCTATACGCACATCTCTGTCCCTGTTATTGTCATATATAATGCCTTCCGTATCATCATATATATCGGTTCCCTCAAGAGCATACTCAGCTCTTCCGACATTCATGGAATCCAGATCGCTCGTG
>JAILNV010000061.1 GCA_024691125.1 Lachnospiraceae bacterium
TGTCACGGTCGAATGTAACTCTTGTATCATTTACGGATTCAGCGTAAGCCGTCCTGTAATACTGTACGATGCACTTCGGTATGTAGCAGTACTGCTTCATTCTGCAATAAAGCTCATCTGCGAATTCATCCGCCCGGTTAAGAAGCACATCATAATCTCCGGCTATAAGCCTCTCAGCCTCTTCTCTGGTCACCGTCAGCGATCTTTTTCTCTGATTCTGTCCGGTTTTTTCCTTTAGCTCAAGCTTTGCGCTGTCACTCCTTGGATCGTAAATCCTTAAGCGTATCTTTCGTCTTATCTCCAGACCGTCAAGCTTGTCATAGAAGTCATCATCATTTACGGTATCAAAATAAAGAGACCGTACCATATATCCTCCCCCGAAATTATGACTGTCTCCGGTAAGGATTTGGTCCAGCTTTGACATAACAGAATACATTTCTGTCAGGTTCAGGTCATATTTCTGCTCTATCCTAAGTACATCCAGAATTTCAGACATAGATTTTCCCTCATACTTATTAACAGTTCATTAAAGCTTACCGCAAAAAACGGACCCGGCCGACACCGGGTCCGGTCATTCCTATTCTTTTAACCTTCGACTATAAGATAACGCCCATCGGGTATCTTAAACACTTCGCAGATATCGTCAAGCTCCGCGCCATCAAGATCTGCTCCGCTCTCTTCGAAGTAATCATACACCTCTTCGATACTGTCTACCACCACAGCCATGCAATCCTCAAGAAAAGCCTCAGCCTCCTCGGGAGTATCTGCCACCGGTTCATCAAACAGCTGTCCCTGATCCTTAAGAAAAGCCTCTAATACATCATCATCATAGTACTGCGACTGCATTGAACTCCTCCTTTTTAGATCAAATAATCCAAACATTTACACTACGATAAATATATATAGTACAGGGTAATATGTCAACCCACTATTTGTTCCTTGTGATTATCCCGTGAACAAATAAGTTATCAATGAGACAAATCATATAGTATTACGGAGCGGTTTCGGGAGTAAATACCCTGTTGTTCTCGATACCTTTCACCTTCTTAACATTATCCTCTGTTTTCCTGACAGCCTCACGGCAGAATTCCGCCTGACATCCAAGCAGCTCCTTACCGCGTTTGTCTACTCTTGAATACTCTCCGTCTTCATCCATGATCCTCGCCTTCAATGTATCCCTAAGCATTATATCAAGGATATGGCAGACTCTTTCCTTAAGATCCGTTTCTTCGATAGGAAACAGGATTTCAACACGTCTCTCCAGATTCCTCGGCATCCAGTCTGCTGATCCGCAGTAAACCTCCGGCGTACCTGCATTCTCGAAATAGAATATCCTGCTGTGCTCCAGGAATCTGCCAACTATGGATCTGACCGTTATATTCTCACTGATACCGGGTATCCCGGTTCTTAAGCAGCATATTCCTCTTATTATGAGGTCGATCCTGACACCCGCCATGGAAGCCTCGTAGAGTGCCATTATAATATCCTTGTCGCAAAGTGAATTTATCTTGGCTATTATCTTTGAATTCTTACCCTGCTTCGCATTATTCATTTCCCGTCTGATAAGCGCCAGGAAACGATCCTTTAACCATAAAGGCGCAACGGAAAGCCTGTTCCAGTTGAGCGGTTCGGAATATCCCGATAACATATTGAACACAGCCGTTGCATCTTCGCCTATGGGTTCCGAGCAGGTAAGAAGTCCAAGGTCGGTATAGAGCTTGGCAGTCGAATCATTATAGTTGCCTGTTCCCAGATGAACGTAGCGCCTTATACCTTCATCCTCACGTCTTACAACCAGTGTTATCTTGCTGTGTGTCTTAAGGCCTACCAGACCGTAAATAACATGACAGCCTGCTTTCTCAAGCATCCTTGCCCAGATAATGTTGTTTTCCTCGTCAAACCTTGCCTTAAGCTCGACCAGCACCGTTACCTGCTTTCCGTTTTCCGCAGCCTGCGCAAGAGCGGCGATTATCGGTGAATGACCGCTGACACGGTACAGTGTCTGTTTTATGGCAAGTACATCCGGATCCTTTGATGCCTGTCTTATGAAATCAACTATAGGCTGGAAGGTTTCATACGGATGATGCAGAAGCAAATCCTTATTCCTTATAGCGGCGAAAATATCCTTATCAGGACCCAGCTCCTCAACCGGCTGAGGCGAGAATTCAGGGTCTCTCAGATTATCATATCCGTCCATGCCGCATAGCTTCATAAGGAAAGTAAGATCGAGCGGGCCCTGTATCCTGTATACGGCTTCCTCTCTGCAGTTAAGCTCCTTAAGAAGCACCTTCATAAGCTTCTTGTCAATATCATCAGCCACCTCAAGACGTATTACTTCACCCCATTGTCTCTTCTTAAGCTGTCTTTCGATCTCCTTAAGAAGATCGGCTGCCTCGTCCTCTTCGATGGTAAGATCGGCATTCCTCATTATACGGAAAGGATAAGCGCATATAACATCATAATTGGCAAAGAGTTTTCCCATGTTCCTCTCTATGATCTCCTCGAGCAGGATCACACTGTCTCCCTCATCACAGGGAAGCTTTATGATCCTCGGAAGGACTGAAGGCACCTGTACTGTTGCGAACTCCTTCTCCACTCCGTTTTTCTTTTTATCATCCTTAACCTTTTTCGATACAAGAGCTCCTATATTAAGCGTTTTATTCCTTATAAGCGGAAACGGCCTTGATGAATCAACAGCCATGGGGGTAAGCACGGGATATACATTGGTCATAAAATAATCATCCACATATTTCATCTGTTCTTTGTTAAGATCTTCATGGCGGAGTACAAGATGTATACCCTCCTGCTCCATAAGCGGCATGAGAGACCTTGTAAGGGTGGAATACTGCTTATCAACAAGCCTGTGTGTAGCCTCATCAAGCGCATCCAGCTGCTGCTGCGGATTCATACCCGCAATATCTTCTTTATTATAACCTGCATTTACCATATCACGCAGCGAAGCAACCCTGATCATGAAGAATTCATCAAGGTTTGATGCGGTTATGCTCAGGAACTTAAGTCTTTCCATAAGCGGATTACTCTTATCTCTTGCCTCATCCAGCACTCTTTCGTCAAACAGCACCCAGCTTAACTCTCTGTTGTAGTAATACTTGCTGTCCTCAAGATTAACGGCTTTATTAGCAGCCCTTAAATCCTTCTCCGGCTTCAGCGCCTTATCTGTTTTGGCAGCCTTATTTGTTTTGACTGTCTTCGTACCGGATGTAGCTTTGGAAGTTTTGGACGCCTTTACGGGTTTATTCTTTGAACTGTCCATGGTAAAATCCTTTCTTTGTCAAATGATTAAAGGTTTAATTTTCTACAGGGCATTTATGATCCTCTTGTTTCGTATAACAGGCTTTAATGAAAAGACTTCTTCAAACAGATCTGATTTTCTCCCGAAGAAACCCTTCTCAAGCGAAAAATCTTCTTCCGAATCAATCGTGATCAGCAGCTCGGAGTCCTTTATCATGGTTCTTATCCCCTTGAACTTGGTCCGGTAGCTTCGGCATATTCCGTCGGCGACCCTGAAGATTGCCGTAAGCTTGGCAACTGTAAGAAATGTCTCCCGGTCAAGCTCGGTAGGGACCATCCTGTCTTTATAATATACGAATTTAACTTTATTATATCTGACCACATTGGCTATTATTTCCCGCTCGGCATGCGACAGTCCTATCATTTCGGTCGCCATAATAATGTCATATCCGCATTCGGCGGCTGCTTCAAGGCTTATATACTTACCACAGTCAGACAACATGGATGCTATGCGCAGAAGCAGTCTTTCTCTTGCACCGCAATGATGGATCCTCTTGGTATCATCAAAGATACTGATGGCTACCTCTTCAACCAGCTTGTTCCTTTCGGTGTTTCCTCCATACCTTCTGCACATCACTTCCGCGCCGGCTATGATATCGGAATCAAAATCATGCTTAACCTTAAGCATCCTGTTTACTTCGGCATACTCATAAGCCATTCCATCCGAAAGGCTGACTCCCGGTGCCCACAGAAGCTTGGCATCCATCATTTCGGTTATCTTAAGAAGCAGCATGATCGACTGCGGAAGGAGCATCGTGCTTTCTTCATCAAGGCTCAGCAAGGATGCCATCGCTTCTATTGATTTTCCTTTGAAATCATTTATCAGGGTTATAAAATCCTTATGTGTAATGGTATCCTTATCGTTATTGATCTTTTTCATTGCCCTTGACACATAATCATCAACGACGATAATGTTATTTATCTTTCTGTTGTTCAGATACAGGCTTCTGAATGACTCAAGCTGGTTGTCTATCAGTTCGCCAAGTATCTGTGTGTAATTGATGCTCTTCACCTGAAGTGAAGAAAGCATATCCTTTATGCGGAGTATTCCTAGTCTTATATTCTGTGTGGTAACAAGCGCATCCTTATCAAAGAGGGATATCTGGATACTGCCTCCTCCTATATCCACGATCGCGCAACTGTCCTCCATCATTTTGGTAAACATATCGCCTCTTGATGCCACTGCCTTGTAATGCATGAACCTCTGCTCCGAATTGGACAGCACCTCAACACTTATACCCGTGCGCAGCTTGATCTGCTCGATAACTATCATCGTATTTTCGGTCTCACGTATCGCGCTGGTTCCATACGCCTTATAATCGTCAACACGGTAGGTTTTCATTATATTGTTAAACTCACTCAGGATATAACACAGTTCATCCATCCTTTCGGTACTTATCTTACCTGTATGGTAGGTGTCGGTGCCTAGCTCTATCCTGTGTCTAATATGATCTATCTGCTTAAGGCCGTTCTTTTCAGAGATCTCAAATATCTTTATGGCTACCTCATAAGATCCTACATCTATGGCGGCAAATATTTTCATCTGTTTCTCCTTCCCTCGTTTTATAGAACAGTTACGGTTACTGTCTTCAAAACCTCATTAATCAGTTATTTTATTATATCACATTAACCAAAATATGTTATAATGTTTTTGAAAATTATGTGAGTATTTACCCAAACAGAGGGGGTGGGTTAAAAATGGCAAAGAAAAAGAACAACAAAGGCAGGAAAATACTTGGCATCATTATCGTTTTTGTCTTAATCGGGGGAATCATTGCACTGGCAGTCTTCGGCCGTGCGGGCAGTAAGGTGTCCAATCCCAAGGGTACTATGGGAAATACCGGTGGAAACATCAACAACGAAGGGCTGTTTGTAGAAGATGGGGATACCGTGTACTTCTGTAATCCTCTTGATAATAATTTTATATATTCGATGAAGGCTGACGGCAGCGACCAGAAGCTTGTTCAGGGCGTTTCGGCCAAATACCTTAACTCAGCGGGCGATTATCTCTACTATAACCAGACAGGCTTCGGTGATGATAATTCCTATGGATTCATCGGAAATATGAATGGTATTTACCGTTTGAAGAAGGGAAAAAAGGGAAACACAAAAGGACTGGACAGAACTAATTCCGGACAGCTTATTCTGATCGACAATGACGTTTATTATCAGCATTATGATAATACAAACGGCATGACTCTTTATCAGTGCTCTGTAAACGGCGGTGACAGAACTGAGGTACTTAAGGAGATCGTAAATCTTTCCTGTATCATAGGAGATACCATCTTCTATCCGGACCAGAATAATAATTTCTATGTCAATTCACTGGATACCGAGACCTTAAACGCATCTCCCGCATTAAGCATCCGTATGTACAATCCGGTATACAGTGACGGATACATATATTATATAAGCATTGATGATAATTACAGCCTGTACAGATACAATATAAATAACAGAAATGAAGAGAAGCTTACAAAGGAACGCGTGGACTGTTTCAATGTTTTGGGTGGTGTACTTTTCTATCAGAGAAACAGTAAGACAGAGCCTTGTCTTATAAGGATGTCTACCAACGGCTCTTCTGCATCCACTGTTGCAATGGGTAACTATACAAATATTAATATGACCTCAACATATACCTATTATCACACCTACGGGGATCCGAAGGATATGTACCGCGTAAGCACTACAGGTTCACCTTCTCCGTCCCGTTTTACCCCCGAAGTTATCGTACAGCAGAAGGATAAGTTCCAGCTAGGCGGTGGTGACAAGTGATAATTCACTGAGCATTTCTTTTATGGTTTTGTTTAATACGGGATGTCTTAACCAAGGCGCAATTTCATTCAGGGGCTTCAGAACGAAGTCCCTGCTTTTCATATCAGCATGCGGTATTGTAAGATTCATCGTATCGATGATCATATTATCATAGAAAAGGATATCGATATCCAGTGTTCTGGGACCCCATTTAATATCCCTTGTCCTTCCGGCAAGAGCTTCTATCTGATTGACACATCTTAACAGCTCTTCCGGGGTATACAGTGTTTTTATATGTGCGGCTCCGTTAAGGAAATCATCCTGATCTGTGTATCCGTACGGTGCGGTGGTGATAAGAGCCGACACCTCACAGACTATGATGTCATCATCATCCTCCATCCTCATAAGGGCGTTGTCTATATTGGCGTTCCTGTCACCCATATTGGATCCAAGACCGATATAAGCGTCATGCCAGCGCCTTTCTATGCTTACCGACACCTCTTCAAGGTGAAGGCCGATAGGTGCCCATGGCTTCTTTATCTCCAGCTTAATTCCGGATAATTTATCGAATCTGAGAAGCAGCATCTTGGCCATATCCTCTGCAGCCGCTTCGATAAGATAATAATTCTTTTCCTTCATGAAATCATTTATAGCCCTGCATACTTCCCCGTAATGCACCGACATTGTAAGATCATCACTGAGGCCTGCCTGCCTCAGATCCATAAACAGCTCGGCGCTGACTACGAATTTCTGACCGAGCTTTGTCTCCTCCTCAAATACTCCGTGATGACCGAATACTTCGAGATTATTGATTCTAATACTGTCCATTCCATACCTCTTCTGTCTGTTCTGTTTTACTATAGTTAACGAAAATTATTATTATTTCTATAAGATGTCCTGCAGGACTTACAGGCAGGATATTATGATCCCTGCGACCACGATGACCAGTCCGATCAGCTTACGGCGGCTTATCTTCTCTTTTAATATAAAATATCCAAGCAGTGATATCCACAGATATCCTGTTGTTTCAAGTATCGGGCCTACAGAAAGCGGAATACCCTTATATGCATATACGGTTACAAACGTTGCGAAGAAGAATATGCCGTAAGCTATTATTACTCTTGGATTGAGATACTCCTTAAGCTTATTGTCATATTTCATATCAGCACTTGATTTAAGGATTATCTGAGATACCGATGATATAAATACCGAGAAAACATAAATAAATACATGCAGAGGACTCATCGGCAATCGTCCTCCTTATTTGCAGCCTCGGAATTCATGACATCCCGGATCTTATCCGGCTCATCATATTCATCCCCCGTAACTACCAGATACACTCCGGCAATAATGATAACCGCGCCTATGATTTTAGGCACGGTTATATCTTCTTTGAATATTATAAGTCCATATATGATTCCCCATATTACGGTTACAGCTTTGTTGGCGTATGCCGTAACTATCGGCATCTGTTTGATTATCTGCTGCCATGCGATCGCATAGACAAACATTATAAACAGTACCGCGCCGTAATATATTATCCATTTAAAAGAAAGGCTTTCCTCCATCGCAGCAAGCTTTGAGAAAACTGCCGACACTGAAAATAATGCAAGAATTATATGCAGTATAACAAAGGATTTAAATTTGCTCATCTTTAACTCCACTACTCATACAGTAAACTCATTAATGACCGTGTTTTCCATACGATCAATTTCCTGCCTTGCAGCTTATTATCCACGGAGCAGGCTGCTGCTCGTAATTATGGCGGCTGTTTACCTTGGCAACAGATATCTGGATTATGTCAGGATCAGATAAGCAGAACTTCTTGCAGTAATCTATCATGGATGCCGCAACAACGAAATCAAGAGTATAGATAACGAATTCCATCTGAGGGTTAAGCTTAAGCATGGTCTCTATTTCCTTTTCCATGCTGGCGGAAGCCACAAGCATTGTTACATCGGGAACCGGAAGTCCCTTCATCGTCACCTCATCCACATGGTCTATTATCGTGACATTGTTGATACCGAACTGCTCCATATTCTCTTCAAGAGCCTTCCTGTCATTTCTGTTATACTCTACTGCGATTATCGAGCCCTCGCCGTCAAGGATCGATGCTTCAACGACGATTGATTCCGCAGAGATCGCGCAGATATTCTTTCCTTCTTCAATCCTCATTTTGGAAAGGATGACGGAACGGATCTCTTCACCGACATATTTAACCGTACCCTTGGCAAGGGTGCTGTTGTCGATGCCGAACTTGTAGGTGGATCTTGCATTGGGATTAAGCACCAGCATTCCTGCCGAAGCGTTGATTCCTCTGTCGATCATTTCCGAAACAAGATTCTCCTTGATCGGGCCTGTCGGCTCCGAACCTTCATTATAGATGACCTTACATTCCCCGAGTCCTGCGTTATACATCCTGTAGAATATATCCGAATGGCCTGCTTCGGTGAACACAAGCACGCACCTGTGAACCTCACAGGCGGGAATGAGATTCTTGTTCTTCTTTGTAATATCCAGTATCTTCACATGCTCCAGATCAACGTCGGTATGATCCGAAAAATAATGCAGCCATTCAATTATGCTTCCGTTGTTAAATAATGCTTCTCCCATGATAATAATCTCCTTTTTATCGCTTATCTTTTATCTTTTATCTCTGTCTATGAACTCAAGGCTTATAACGGCAATACTTGCGTATATTATAATAAACAGGATAAGCCGTCCCCAGCACTTAAGTACGATATTGGCATCAAAAGCATAATTCGGATTCTGATTGTTTCTACCGCTCCAATTAAGTATCTGTTCCTTGGCACCTGATTCCTGTGCATAGACCATAAAATCCCTTATCGGTTTCAGCTCCTTCTTCGGCGCTGTAGTAAAATCAAGATCGTTAACCGGGATCATTTCCTGCTGCGGTTCCTCATCGGTATAATCCTCCAGACCTACCAGGTAATCGGAAGCATCAAGATCCTGAAATTTGGATACTGCATTCCACAGAGTCACCATTTGCAGACTGTTGTAATTTCCCTGTGAGCATAGTGCCGTAAGTCCCCATTTCGATATGGTGGTCTCCTTTACCTTGTTAACCAGATCTCCGTTAAGCTGGAAGAATCCTCCCGAGAATACCAGCTGGAATATCAGAAGAAACGGCATTATCGTCATGGCTGTTGTCGTCGTATGGACAATGGAGGATACCATCAGAGCCATTATATCCGCACAGTAGGTTATAAGGAAAAGTGAAATCCCGATATCAATTATTGCCCATGACGTAATAAGACTTTCTTTCGGAAAAGCAACTCCCGTCAATTTACATACTATTATAGTAATTATAGTCTGACCAAGGCAAAGGAAAGCCTGATATATCATGTGCGCGCTGATGTAAGCAGATATATGCATTCCGGATCTGTGTTCTCTTTTTACTATGGGACGTTCACGACAGATTACCTGAATGGAATTAAAGAAACCGTTCCAGATACAGATACAAGCAAGGGCAAAAGTACCCATCAGAGTACCTTCCTGCGTCTTAAACAGATTGGCTCCCACGACAAAGGAAACCAGTCCCGAAATAATGGCAGACATCGGAAGAACCTTCCAGTCATTCTGGAATATAAACATTCTGAACAGC
>JAILNV010000114.1 GCA_024691125.1 Lachnospiraceae bacterium
GTAACAATTAAATAAGTTTGTGGTGACTCCCTGTAAGTTTTCTCTTGACAGGAGGTCATTACATATCAGTTATTATACATATTAATATACCCAATATGCAGGTATATGGCAAGATACCAAAACACAGAAAAGCTTAAAGCCCCGAATAAAATGTAACAAAAAACGTCCCGCAGAATATTTTGATATCCAGACAGGACGTTATTCATTTTCCGGGTAATTCATGCCTTCGCTTCGAAGAAGCAGCCCATCTGCCTGAACCCTTCTTCCTCCTCCTTTTTCATTAATAATTCATCATATACGGATCTTCTTTTCTTACCGCCGCCATCCTTATCTCTGCCCTTCTTACCATACAGGTTCTTATGCGGCATGGTCGCCACAACAGCCGGTATATCGGGCGGAGCGGGCGGTGGCGGAAGTTCATAGGTCACACCAACCATATTGATCATAAGATCACCTCCCCTGTAATACACATCCGTTTCTTTTTCTATAATATATATCGGCTCTTTCCGTGTATTATTAAAGTGAACGAATTTATTTCTTTTACTGTAAATCCGGTTAACATAATACCCTTATCGGACCTGTATCAAAAAAGCCGGGCCGGAAGAAACATCTCCCGGCTCAGACACATTACGTTTTCTGCTGAATACACTTTCTACAGCATGCCCTTAAGTTCATTGACATCAAGGGTTCTCAGCCCTTGTAGCCGATCTCATCGGCAAGCTTCTTCTCGATAACCACAACGGCATCGCGGTGCAGACGCATGAAGGTTGCCGGGCACTGAGGATCGATCTTGTCATCAAGGAGAAGCTTCCTTGCAGCGTCCTGCTTGTTTCCGTTTATTATCATAAGAAGGGTCTTAGCCTTCATGATGCTTCCCATTCCCATTGTTACGGCATACCTCGGAACCTCGTCGCGGCTCTCGAAGAACCTTGTGTTGGCATCTATCGTGCTGTCCTCAAGCGTCTCCTTGTGAGCCTTCTCATAAAGGAAAGCACCGGGCTCATTAAAGCCAAGATGTCCGTCGGGGCCTACACCCAGAACCTGAAGATCGATATCAGTCTTATCAAGAATATCGTTGAACTCCTTAAGGTTGGCTTCCACATCGCCCGTACCCTTGGCAACATAGGTATTGGCCTTGTCAATGTTTATGTGATTGAAAAGATTGTCATCCATAAAGAATCTGTAGCTCTGCGGATGATCCGGAGCAAGACCCACATACTCATCAAGATTAACAGAGTGAACCCTAGAGAAATCAAGTCCCTCCTCCTTACATCTTCTTGCAAGCTCCTTATACATGCCGACAGGTGATGAACCTGTTGCCAGACCAAGCGTACACTCGGGGTTTTCCCTTACGAGCTTCTCGATAACATCTGCCGCCTTCTTAGCGCCTTCTTCATATGTATCTGCTACTATAACCTTCATATTTTTTCTCCTTTTTAATCCTTTGTCCTCTGTCTTAAAAATTACTTCCACTTAACCACTATCTTCTTGGCTTCCTTGTATATGCTGTTGTGCGGGATAACGCCGCGTACACACGAAACAGGATATACATTGGAATTCTTTCCGATGACCGTTCCGGGATTAAGGACCGTATTACAGCCGACCTCTACTTCGTCTCCAATCAGTGCTCCGACCTTCTTACGTCCCGTCTCCAGAAGCTCGCCTTCATTCTTGATCACAACAAGCTGTTTATCAGACTTAACATTACTTGTAATGGAGCCTGCTCCCATATGAGCCTTGTAACCAAGTATCGAATCACCTACGTAATTGTAATGGGGAACCTGAACATTATCAAACAGGATAACATTCTTAAGCTCTGTGGAATTACCTACAACGCAATTGTCTCCAACCAGTGCCGAACCTCTTATGAAAGCGCCCGGACGTACCTCTGTCTTATGTCCTATTATACAGGGACCACCTATATAATTATTGGGATAACGCTTTGCATCCTTTGCTATCCAGACATCCTCCTCGGGATGATCGTATTCATCCGGATCAAGGTTTTTTCCGATCTCAAGTATCAGTTCCTTGATACCCTCAAGCGCCTCCCACGGATATGTGAACTGCTTAAGATAATCGGCAGCCTTTGTGTGTGTCAGATCATACAGATCGTTTATTGTCAGTTTCATAATCGTTCCTCCTACCCACGAACCTTGATGAGATGTCCCGAAGCCTTCATTGCATCGATTATCTCATCAACACACTTCTCACAGTCCTTATAAGTCACAGCCTCCGACATAACGCGCAGCACAGGTTCTGTACCGGATGCACGCAGGAGCACACGTCCGTCGTTGCCAAGATATGCCGTTGTATCATCCACAGACTTCTTAACCGCCGGATCGTCAAGTGTCTTCTCTTTGTCATCCACCTCTACATTCTTAAGCACCTGAGGATACATCTTAACCTCGGAAGCAAGCACGGAAAGCGGAAGCTGTGTTTCTACCATGACCGTCATAAGCATGATGGCAGTTACCAGACCGTCTCCCGTATGAGCGTATTTTCTGAAGATAACATGACCGGACTGCTCTCCGCCGAGCATATGGTTATTTTCCTTCATATTCTCATAAACATATCTGTCGCCTACCTTGGTCTTCTCATAATTGATCCCGATATTGTCGAATGCCTTGTAAAGTCCGAAGTTAGACATAACCGTAGTTACCACGGTGTTGCTCGGAAGCATTCCCTTGTTCTTTAAATGCTTTGCGCAGATATACATTATCATGTCGCCGTTGACCACATCACCGTACTCGTCAACTGCAAGACATCTGTCCGCATCACCGTCAAACGCAAAGCCTACATCGACCTTGTTCTCACGAACGTATTTCTGAAGTCCCTCGATATGAGTCGATCCTGCGTTCATGTTGATGTTCACGCCGTCCGGAGTATTGTTCATAACATAGTTCTTGGCTCCGAGCGCGTCAAATACGGCACGTCCTATCATCCATGAGCTTCCGTTTGCACAGTCAAGAGCCACCTTACGGTTCTCAAAGGATACCGGAGCTATCGAGGTAAGATACCCTATGTATCTGTTACGCCCTGAGTAGAAATCAATGGTCTGGCCGATCTTGTCGTCAGTAGCTTCAGTGACACCTTCAAGCTCACCGTCAATGTAGCGCTCTACCATGTCCTGAACCTCATCCTCCATCTTCTCACCTTCGCCGTTGAGAAGCTTGATACCGTTATCAAAGAAGGGATTATGGCTTGCGGAGATCATGATACCGCAGTCAAAGCCCTCTGTTCTTGTTATATAGCTTACGCAGGGAGTGGTCGTAACATGAAGCAGATATGAGAATCCGCCCGTTGATGTGATCCCGGCAGATAAAGCATTCTCATACATATATGACGAACGCCTTGTATCCTTGCCTATCACGATCTTAGCCGGTCTTTCCTTACTGTAATACCATCCGAGGAACTGACCGATCTTGAATGCATGCTCCGCTGTAAGCACCACACCTGCCTTGCCGCGGAATCCATCTGTTCCAAAGTATTTTCCCATAGTTCTTTTCTCCTTTTTTCCCAAACCGGGATCACCGTTTCTTGCTTCCTTGGTCCTGCCGTCATATGGTCTTGCGGCATCTTCGGGGATCAGCCAGAGCTTCCCTTCCTTCTTCGCACCGCCTATCTTACCGTCGCGACACAGCATGGTGATGCGTCTTTCTGTCATATCCCATTTAACGGCAGCCTCATGAACGTCGACGTATTTCATTTAGCTCTCCTTTTTTATTACCGCAAATGACAAAAAACGTCTGCGGTATATGAAACAATATGTCATGTTTCATTTGTACCGCAGACGGTCTCATTTGTCAAGATATATTTTATGTTTTATGTCAAATTATTCAATGTTTATGTCAAGATACATGCGCGCAAATGTCAAGTTGTTATGTACTGCTTATGTCTTACCTCTGTATTGCCTTCTATGCAAACGGTCCGGCAACAGGCGTTTCAGATCTCTTCACACCATAGAAATCGGCATCAAACACTATATCGCTTCCGTCGGGATTCTCGAAGCGTTCCTCCGGTTCGAAGGCTTCACCGAGCGTATCCGAACATATAAGCTTAGCCCCGGGAAGATACTGTGCCACATTTGTCTCGACAGTATATTTCCCGTCTTCATTCTTTAATTCGATACTGATCTCATGCTCGGTATCAACCGTATAATCCTCTTCAATATCACATGGCTTTGCGCCGTTAAAGAATACATTTCCGCCGGTCCATACAGGGAGCGGTATGTAGAACCTTTCGCGCGACAGGGATGAACCTTCTCCGCCGTAGCCTTCAAAGCAGGACTTCCATTCATCCTCCTTCATATATCCGCTGTATCGTACCGTTCCCGCAACGAGGTTCATTTCATCCCACTCATACTTCCCTGTCACGTTAACCACCGGAAGCTTTTCCGATATCCTGAATTCCTCGGGATCCGGGTTCTTTCCGTCCAGCCCTCCGCCATCACAGATATCTATCATTCCCTGTCTTACCTTCGGCTGTACAAATATGTTGTTATAGAACCTGACATCTCCGTGAAGCACAGTCATTACACCTGTGATAGACGTACTGTGCGGCTTATGGATAGGAGTATATCTCGGCGACGGATATTCTACCGTCCCGTTTAGCACACCGCGTCCTACTCCGCAAACAGAGCCGTAGAACAGATTATGAACAAAGGCGACTCCCTGAGCAGGTATACGTACACAGCGCTCTGACAGCATAATATTATTATCTACAAGAGTGGGACCGTGGGCTATCTCAATCCACAGATCCTCGCCCATTCCAAGGCCATCCATAAATTCGGGCTTAAGAAGGTGATCCCTTGACATACAGTTATCATGGAAGAGATTGGAAGAGACTCTGGTTCCCTGGCACTGCCAGTCAAGCCATATCCCCCTCACGCAGTCATGGAAATGATTATTCCTTATTATCACATCAATCGCAGCATGGAACTTGATGCCGCCTATCTCGGCACCCGCGAGATTTCTCTTATTGTTTATATGATGTATATGGTTATTCTCAATAACCGAAAATACGCATCCGAGATTGCCGACTATTCCCGTCTGGCCACAGTCATGAATGTTGCAGTTTCTTACGATATGGGAACCTATCGTCTCTTTGCTCCATCCGTCAAGCTGGGCTATGAAGGAGCAGTCACGCTGGGTCTGGGTTCCGTCCTTATATTTATACTTAAGCCACTTGTTATCATTGCCCTGCTGTCTGTACTTGCCAAGCGATATTCCCGAGCACTTTGACTCCGAAATATCACAGTCCTCGATGATCCAGCCCTTAGACCAGTGCGGACCAATCATTCCTTCCTGAAGCGCGGTGGGAGGCGCCCACTGCGTGGCAGCCTTGGTAACGGTAAAGCCGCTTAATGTAATGTAATCAACATGCTCACAAACTGGCCAGAAGCAATGCGGACGTACGTTTATCTCAACGCACTCCTTATTGGGATCCTTCCCCAGGAAATTGGCATATATCACTGTCTCATCCGAGTCTTCAGACTGACAGGTAAACCATGTATGCTTTGTATAATCACGATCCCATGAAGCATCAAAGAACTCAGGATCAAGCACCTTTTCAAGACTGTCCTTCTCATACATTGATTTCCCGTTCAGGAACACCTCACCCGTATGCACCGGAACGGTTATATCAAGCCAGTCACCGCTTACAAGGGTCGTATAAGGGTTATAAGCTCCGAAATATGAATTCGGAACCGTAAGCTTCCATGTATCACCTTCATAAAGCTCCCACGTATCGAACCTGTCCGCTCCGGTTATTACTGCCTCAAGCGGCTTCTCTGAACGGTATACTATCCTGTTGTTTTCTTTTCCGGCATTAATGGGATTTACATCCTCCCTGTATATTCCGGGAGCAACAACGACCTCATCACCCGGCATAGCAATATCAGCCGCAGCTCCAATCCTCTTAAAGGGTTTCTCTTTGGTTCCGTCACCGTTTCTTACCGCATTGCAGTTTACATAAAGCTTCATACCTGTACTCTCCTTCTTGTCTGTTTATTTGCCTTCATATCCTGATCACGATTTAACTCACTATCCATAAAAACATACTTTTGTTCCCGGTTTACTCTTGCTTTCATAAGTACACTTATCAGCTCTTTTATAGAGCTCATCAAAGCTGAAGGTATCATCGGGCTTATAGAAGGATACCCCCACACTGATATCTATCGCATTATCACCCATTTCCTCTATCCGCACTGTTGCCAGACGTTCAAGGAAACGGTCCACTATTATGCCGCCTCCGCCGTCCCGGCTTAATACAAGAGGTATATAGGCTGCAAACTCATCTCCCCCAAGCCGCATTACTATATCATTTTCCCTGAATGTACTCTTCATACAGTTTGCTATGGCAATAAGCACCTTGTCGCCTACATCATGCCCGTAATTGTCGTTTATTGATTTGAACTTATCAACATCCAACAGCATGAACATGCCGCCTTCACCTTCTACAAGCATCTTACGTATCTTGCTTTCCCCGCATCCACGGTTATTTATCCCTGTCATTCTGTCGGTTTCGGACAGATATAACAGCCTGTCACGAGCCCGTTTCTCCTCGTCAATATACTCTATCAGCCATATGACGCTTATAAGATCACCCTTTTCATCACGTTTATCAGCCACAAAATGCCCACGGCACCATATCCCCTTATGATTCATGAATTCAATCGCCAGAGATCCGGTATTCCTCATCCTGTCACTCAATGTATCCAGATTAGTGAATTCAAACAGTTCAGCCTTGGAACGCTCATCCGTAAGGTACGCCACAAGATTGTGAAGAGTATTTCTGGCATCAGATCGTTTTCCCGCTATCATCCCCCTTAGATCGCCGGAAAAACAGCTTATTTCCTCAAATGTATCTGCCACAAGATCCATCTTATACATACAGACATATATCCCTGCAACAGTCTGGAGATTGGAATTATAATTGTCCGCCTCGATCCGCCTCAGGGTCATCAACGTTAGCACGGCAAATATGATCAATATCCCGACAATAGCAATGATTATGCTGTCACGTGCGGCCCTGAATACCCTTCCAAAGGTCTTTGTTGCATCCGCAACATTCAGCACATACCATCCCCCGCCTATTTCACGCGCAAATACATATTCATTATTCCCGTTTTTGTTTATCTCAAACTGGCCGCTTCCGTTTATAAGCAGCCCTTCCGCAATCCCCTTTCCTGCGCTGTTTTCATCCTTAAGATAATTAAGTCCTTCCTGAGACGGATCGGAATGTGCTACCACCGTACCGTCCTCATCAAGGACAATAATACTGTATCCCTCCGTTTCGGAAGCTTCAAGGCCGTCCATGACCGCGTTAAGGTCATTCATTTTAAAATCAACCGAAATAACACTTTCACCATCCGAAAGCATCATGGCCATCGTCATTATCCTGTCGCCGGTCATCTCATCCACATACGGCGCAACATATGTCATTTCCCCATCTGCAGCCACCGCATCGATGTACCAGGGACGTTTCGTAGGAACGTAATCATCATCAGGTATCCATCCCGAACCGTCAATATATTCTCCTCTTATGTATCCGTATATCCCTGTTGTGGCCGTATCGCTTTCATCTTCGTAGGTCTCGGATTCCTTGACAAAGAATTCATGTATATCATCATTGGATGCATCATCCTTGAACATATGCTCAACATTGTATGCCATATATTCCATGATATGCACGCCCGGTTTTAAACGGTCCTCGAACTTGAGAGCATACTGTCTTACTTCATACTCTCCGCTGTATTCTATATTGTCTCTGGCCAGTCTGAACACCATACGGAAATTAAGAAAGATTATCACCAAGAGAAAAACAGGCAGTAAAAGAAAGAGAAGAACCTGTCTTAAACCCAGTCTGCGTCTGAAATCCTTAAACGTTATACGATATTTAATTTTTCCGCTATCATCATTGGTTTTCAAGATCAAACGTCCATTTGCTTCTCAATACATTTCTTAACACAGAATAAATATTCGTTTGCCCCGGTATCCGGGATCATCATGATAAAGGCTTCACATTTTCTGTATACCCCGTCTGCCTGCTTAATATTGAAAACATCCGCTATATAACCTTCTCCGGACTCTTCTACCCTGCCGGCCAGTGTTGCAGATTTCAGGAATTCAACACATCTTTCTTTTTCCGGTTCGGGAACCATATTGTCAGCAAAATATGCAATACTCTTCTGCAGATCACGGGTTTCTATTGCATCCCTGTCCACATATTTGAAGCCTCCAAGCAAAGGCATAATAGTGTTCTCTCTTAAATTCACTGCCTGTACTGTTTCGAACAGAAGATTCAGCTCCTTTAGCATTGTATCCATCTTAAGCCTGTCATCGGGCTTACTGTCAAGTGACAGATTTACGATCGATCCCTTAATGATGTGATGACCTCTGTTCTCAGCTATTGACTGAACGGTAAGACACAGATAGCTCCCGCCTACTGTATAATAGAAGGTTTCAGGGACACCCGAACTCTCTGTTATATGGGCAAATTCCTGATACTTCTTAATCAGCGGAGAGCCGCTCTTATATGTATATCTGTCTATTTCTTCAAGAGTCATGTTAGGATCTGTAAATACCTGTGCACGGTAGCTTTGGTTCATAAACAGTGTTTTAAACTCCGTACCGTCATCCTCAATTATCTCAAGCGGAACATCCGTAAGTCTTGCATGAAAACCCGCAATATCATAAAATTCCTGCCACTCGATACCCTCAGTTTCGATACCTTTCTTGCTGAGATGCTTAAATACATCATCAATGGGCTCAGGCTTGCCGTAATAATATCCCTGGATCCTTCCACAGCCGATATCCTTTAGGAATTCCAGCTGCTCCTTTGTCTCCACTCCCTCGGCAAGGGTCCGCATCCCTATATCCTTGGCCATGGATACAACAGATCTCATTATGCTCTTGGACTTCTCGGTAAACGGAGACAGAAAGCTCATGTCCATCTTCAGCAGATCGAACTTGAAGCCCTTCAGAACTGTGAGCGATGAATATCCGCTTCCGAAGTCATCCATCCATATCTCATATCCGGCTCCCGTGAAATCCTCGATCACCTTCGTCATAAGCTTCTCATCGGATGCTATCATGCTCTCGGTTATCTCTATATGAATATGATCCTTCGGGATTCTGTATTTCGCAACTGCCGCTTCAACTACCTCAAGCATATCGCAGAGCACGAAATCAAGCCTTGAGAAGTTCACCGATACCGGTACGACCGGCTTCCCTTCATCCATTCTCTCCCGAAGGCATGCGCACACCTTGCGGACAACAAAGGAATCCAGCTTATGGATCGTTCTCGCATTCTCAAGCGCGCCTATAAATCTGTCCGGAGGCAGGAAGCCAAGCTCCGGATCTATCCACCTTATAAGTGATTCCATACCGCACAGCTTACCCGTAAGCGTTCTGACTACCGGCTGGAAATATACCTTCAGCCATTCCTTCTCTATTGCCTCGTCTATCTTCTCCGATACGTGTTCAACCGTCCTTATCTTCTCGGCAAGTTCGCTCGAATACTCTGCTATATCATTGTTCTTGTCATGCTTGATATGATCGCAGGCGATCTTGGCACATGACAGTGCCGATTCTACATCGAAATCATTGCTCTGCACAAACCTGTATATACCCATTTTACAGATAACACTGAATTCATTTCCAAAGGTATCATAGAAGATGTGTTCCGCATTGGATGCCTTGGTTACCACTCCGTCATATTCCGAAAAAACGGCAAAATGATCATCGGAAATCCTCGCCACGAAGGAATTCTCAAAGCATTTGGTCAATATCTTCGAGATAACCCTTAAGCATTCATCTCCTTTTGCCACTCCGTTTTCAATATTAAAACGTTTGAAATTCACAAGATTAACATATATTATCGCATATTCGGTCCCATCCGAATCCGAACGTCCACGTCCAAGATCATTTGCATATCTGTCGAATCTTGACTTGCCCAAAAGCCCGGTGATACCGTCATAATCCACTCCTGCATTATCCCTGCTGTGAAGGAATAAATACGCATAAAAAATATCCCCCGCTTCATCATCATGAACAAGTGTCCAATGATTTACGACCCGGTGGATATTACCCTTGGCTGATTTTATATTAAAGAAAACATATCCGGAGCCTGCAGGTGACTCCTTAAGATACATCTTTATTTCCCTGCCTATTACATCAGGAGAAGGATCATGGATAATGCCGTCAAAACTGCCTCCCGTATATGTCATGAATTCATCGATATCTGCACAATCAAACAGTCTGATCAGATTATCACTGACATACAGAAGCCTGTGATCCTTATCGGCACTATAAACAAAAGCTCCGCCCAGAAAGTTCTGGACAAATGCTTCTTCAAACCTGTTGTCGGTGTTTTGGGGATCGGCCATACGCACCTCCTCTGTCCGGATTCTAAATGCCGCATTCACAGAGCATACCTGTTTCAAAACAGAGTCTGTGGGAATAATATTATAACATATTCTGTGTTCGGTTGTCCATGAACGAGTACAGTGCAGGCTTGGGTTCGTAATTACTGTCAAAAAGAAGCGGATACTGCTTAATCATTCCGTCCGCGCCCCCGCCTGCAGGATTAAATGTCTGGAGCCATGAATTTCTGTCAATAACTCCCCACGTTGTTATTCCGCCTGTCTTTATTCCATCCGCATGAGCCTTCTTAAGTACATCATATAATTCACCCAGATACTCTGCCTGCTCATCATAGGCCTCTCTTATCTCTTCCTCCGAGTTCCCTGTCTCCTTCTCTGCCCTCAGATCAAGCTCGGTTAACATAACTTTATCCACAATCCCGCCGTATGCCCTTACTGCCTTATCAAACTGTTCCGGAGTAGGCTTGTTCACACAATAGTGAGCCTGCATCCCGAATCCGTCTATCCTTGCACCCGGCGCATCCTTCACATCCTGTATGAGTCTGATTATGCCCCTCATCTTACTTTCCATGCATTCATTATAATCGTTGTAATAAAGATCCACTTCAGGCGATGCATATTTATTGGCATATCTGAAAGCATTTATTATAAATTCATTGCTCTTATATACGTGCCACCAGCTTGATTTAATGGTATGGACCGGATCGGTAAGACTGTCGTTACCCGCTTCCGTATCCTTTCTGTATGTACCCGAAGCATCGCTTACAGCCTCATTGACAACATCCCATCCGTAGAAGAGTCCGTTATATCTGCTGCCCTCTCCCGTATAATACTCAAGCATGGACTTGATATACCATTCAAGACGCCTGTTCATGGTCTCCTTGGACACATAATCTTTCGATGCATCATAATCCTCATGAAAGAACCATTCCGGAGCCATGGAATGCCACACAAGCACATGCCCCCTTACCTTAATAACCCTGTCGGGGTGTGCCGTGTTCCATTCAAGGATCATGTCGAGCATCGCATCCGGTTTCGAATGGTCAAGAGTAGGAACAGTAATCATTTCACCGTTTAGCTCCTCCTCATGAAGGCTTCCCGCAGGGCATACGGCGTTACTGTACCCGAACATGCAGTCCATCTTAAGTTCATTCTCGAGGGTTACCGCATTGAAATGTTTATGCACTATATCCATCAGACGCCCGTCATTTATGGTATAAATATTTATTGCGGCACCTGCTATCGCACCGTCTCCCAGTCCGTTCTCAGACGAAAGCGCGGCATACAGAGAATCCTCTTCCTTATTTTTCTCAGGATCCTGCTTTCCTTCATCTGTCACAGCCTCGGCTCCATCCGTGCCTGCTTTCTCACTCGTATTTGCAAATACTACTCCGTTATCCTGTGTGGATTCCCCATTTCCGCCATCCGTATCAGTTCCCACAAAAGTATCCTCTGATTTCAGTCCATCGCTTTCTTTTCCCGAAAGAATATTTATACTTTCCTTAAGCTCAGAGCATCCGGAGGTGATAAACAAAAAAGATAATATAATGGCACTGATGCATACCCTTATATACACCGGCTTTATCCGCTTATGACTTTTCTGTTTACTTTTATTGGCAGTCATTGTATCTTTTTTCATATTCTCTTCTCCGGAGTCATCTCCTGCCTCTTCTGCCTCTCCTGCCTTGAATATACACAGCCGCAGTAGTCCTGCCTGTACAGGTCATATTCTTTGCTAAGTTCACAGGAAATTTTGTATCCGTTTCGTTTTTTGAAATCCGAAGAGAGATGCTTAACCCCGTATTCCACTGACAGCTTCTCCCCGATCTCATTTATTTTCTCCGCGTTCTTAAGAGGACTTATTGAAAGAGTGGTCGTAAAGTAATCATAACCTCCGTCATGTGCATATTCCGCCGCCTCACGCATCCTTAGCTCATAACACTTAAAGCATCTTTCCCCACCCTCGGGAACATCTTCGAGTCCTTTGGCCATATCATAAAAGATCCGCGGATCATATTCACCGCATATAAACCTTATCATAGCGGCTTGTACATCCGGGGCATCCTCAGTTCCCCGGTCCGCCCGTTCATTCGAAGCTTTCCTGTTCAGGGCGTCTATAAGCCGCTTCTGTTCCGCAGCTCTTTTATCCCATTCCTCCGGCGGATAGATATTAGGATTATAATACAGGACTGTGATATCAAAATACTGCTTTAAATATGTCAGCACATATGAGCTGCACGGTGCGCAACAGCTATGCAGAAGCAAAGAAGGTCTGTTAGTCAGACCTTCTATTACCTTATCAAGCTCTTTTTGATAATTGCGTTTATTCATTTCCGCTTCTTATCCCTTTACAAGCGCCACATATTCCTGCTTGCTCTTAAGGCCTATAGCCTTATTCTTTACCTGACCGTTCTCAAATGCTATGACAGTAGGGATACTCATTACACCATATTGTCCGGAAAGCTCATCTTCTTCATCAACATTTACCTTACCTACCTTGAACTGTCCGTCATATTCCTCTGCTATCTCGCTTATTATGGGGCCTGCCATCTTACAGGGACCGCACCATGGTGCCCAGAAATCCACCAGTACGGGTATATCCGATTTAATTACTTCTGCTTCAAAATTATCACTTGTTAATACCAGTTCAGCCATTTGATACCTCCTGTTAATCATTTTCTGTTAAGCGGGATCAATGATGATCCCCCGATCCGGTCCTGGTTTGGACCAACGGTACAGATACGTCTTGTTTGATTATACCATCAGTCGGGCATATCGCACAACATAAACTTATTTCGACATAAGCCGGCTTATATTCTTGATCATGATCGATATGGTTCCATCCGGATTGGTTATAAACTCAACATTATCATTATTATTGTATTCATCCATCGGAATATTTATCTCAATACCCGTATCTGTTTTAAGATACTGCTTCCTGAATTTCCTTACCGTGGCTTCAGCCTGCGGACGCACCTCTTCATCAGCCATATTGTACTTTTCAAGCTTCTGTGTGAATTCCTCTTTGACCGTCGGATATTCATCATATAATTTCTCACCGATAACAGAAGGAGTCACTGCCCCTTCTTCCCTTATCTGCTGTTCGATAACCGCCTTGGTCTCAAGCTGCTTCTCGATATTGTCCTCGAAGTACTTATGATTGATCTGATCTACGGCCTTCTCCACTATCTTCATCCTTGTCTTCTGCGACATACGCGCATGACAGTCAAGGTAAAGCTCGGAAAGATAATTGGTCTTAACGCCGTTAACCTCATACTTCTTCTCAACGATCCTTATCGAATAATCGGACAGATCTATAATGATGGCCTCAGATAATCTGGATCCCGCAGCAGGCAGAGTTGCGCGCTGCATTATAATGGCATTGTAATTACTGCCGTCATCCGCATTCTGTGTCATATGGATAAAGCTGTCCTTGTAATTCATCTTAAGCATCGCAAGATATTGATTCCCTTCATTCTGAAAAGTCACAACACAGAAATCCGCAGAAGGAATATCCGGATTCGCAAGCATTATATCATAAAGCCTTACAGCCGCTTCCTTGCTGAATCCGATAAAATCATTCTCATCGAAGTTCCTAACAAGGTCATACATTCCCTGATGTTCATAGTTTCTCCCGTCTTCATGTCCTGTTCCGTAATCCGGATCCTCAGCATAATCTATGCTGTTCCTGTCCGAAGCCTCATTGATATCCGTGCCGCTTCCATCCATGTGCGGCTCAGAATCGTTTCCTTCCCTGAATACACATGACTTAAGATCATCACCTGCTGCCACTCTGTAAATATGGCTTCGCAGCAGATCATTAAGCTCCTCATGCCTTTCAAGTACGTACTCTGAGAGGATCGGCATGCCTACTTCCGTTTCCAGTATATGTACTATTGCATTTGTGATTATAATTTCGTCTTTTTGCATTATGTAAACCTAATATGAATTCAGTTCGTCCTGACTGTCATCCGTTGTCTTATCAATATCCTTAACTATAACATAGTAAGATATGCTGTCATCCACCTGCACCAATATCCTGTCTCCGAGCTTGTGATGCATAAGCGCCTTTCCAAGCGGCGATTCTATGCTTATAAGTCCGTTAAGTGAATTGGCACGTACGGTGGTTACGATCTTATACTTCTCCTGTGAATGATCGTCCTCGAATTCAACCGTCACCATATTATTGATACCTACTTCATCTTCTTTGGAACTGTCATCTATAACTACGGCTGATTTAATCATTCTCTCAAGATATCGTATACGGCTCTCATTCCTGTTCTTCTCCTGCTTTGCCGCCTTGTATTCAAAGTTCTCCGAAAGATCTCCGTGAGCTCTTGCTTCTTTAACATGTTCCAGTAACTGAGGACGCAGGGTTACCTTTCTGTATTCTGCTTCTTCCTCCATTTTCTTAATATCTGACTGTGTTAATCTGTCGTGCATTTTTTATCCTGCCTTTGTATTTTTAATTTCCTTCTCTTGCTTTTGCCACAAGATCGTCCACTGCACTCTGCTTCGGTTTAAGAAGGGAAGCAAGCAGAGCCTCCTGATCGTCATCTGCAGAAGCGGTCCCCCCTGCACCGGGCTCTTCCGTTCCGTTTACCTCTGCTGCCATCATGGCAAAAACATCATCTACATTGTTCTGCTTCGCCCCTGAAAACTGCGCCATGATACGGGCTACTTCATCATCCATGGAGGGATCCCCCGTTGGACTCGTACTGCTGCTATCCGTATTGGTGTCTGCACTGTTTTCCGCGGCCATTGCAGCAAATACATCATCCACACTGTTCTGTTTTGCATCTGCAAACTGCGCCATGATGCGTGCTACCTCGTCATCCATAGCGGCATCACCCGTGGGACTGCCGGACGACTGTTCTGTACCGGCTGTCTCCGCAGCGCTTCCGTCTCCGGTCTCCTGTGTGCTTTCTTCTGACTCTGCGGTCTTATATAGCTTTGTATGATCATATTGATACCATTTTATTATAGGATTATGCCGATCGTACATATACGCCTCCATGAAATCCGCGTCTTTGCGAAGATCACTCCCCTGTTACTATAGTATATCATTTAATCCGGTCTTTGTAATATATCTTTTTTGTTTCTTTCCTGTTTGCTTCTGTTCGTTACGACATCACACATCTGGAAGTCCGGGATGCAGAGGGGTTGACACGAAGCAGACACTATCTACGACATTTGACGAGCCTGTCAGGCTTCACTTAGGCATGTCTTAGTGAAACGACAGGTGAGGAGCATGAGTAGATGTGGCTGATTCGGGGCAATCCCGGCGGCTGCTCAAATGAAGTGGCATGATCTCATGAGCCATCCTTGACTATCAGACCCCCGTAAAGTAAAATAAACAGGAATCTCAACAAAACGGAGGACACACATAATGGAAATCGTATGTTTGGATATGGAAGGTGTACTCGTTCCTGAAATATGGATCGCATTCTCGGAAGCCACCGGTATTCCGGAGCTGAGGAAAACAACAAGGGATGAACCCGATTACGATAAGCTGATGAAATACCGCATAGGAATCCTTAAGGAACACAGCCTCGGGCTCAAAGAGATACAGGATACCATCGCAACTATAGACCCTTTCCCGGGAGCAAAGGAATTCCTCGACGAACTCAGAAGCCTGACACAGGTCATAATATTAAGCGATACCTTTACACAGTTCGCTTCGCCCCTCATGAAGAAGTTAGGCTGGCCCACACTATTCTGCAATACTCTTGAAGTATCAGACAACGGTGAGATAACAGGCTACAGAATGCGTTGTGAAAAGTCCAAGCTCACAACAGTCAAAGCTCTTCAGTCAATCGGTTATGAGACGATCGCAGCAGGAGACAGCTTCAATGACCTCGGGATGATACAGGCAGGAAAAGCAGGCTTTCTGTTCAGAAGCACGGAACAGATAAAAAAAGATTACCCTCAATATAAGGCCTTTGAAGAATACAACGACTTACTGAATGCAATAAAAGAAGAGCTGTCATAAGGCAGCTCTTCTTCATCTCTATATACACTTAACCCGTAATAATGCTCCGCGCCTTAATCTTCAGCTTCATAAGCGGCTATGCCGTCCTTACCGGAATGCTTGATATTATACATGGCCTTATCGGCAAGTTCGACCATCTCCACAATATCTCCCGGATCCTTTACATCATGCACATTGACATAACCTATACTTACACTTATGGGAACACCTGCTTCTGCGGTCTTTTCGCCAATGCTTTTACTTATCTCTTCCAGTCTTTCCTTTGCGTCCTCCACTGATGCGGGGATGATACCTACGAATTCATCTCCTCCCCAGCGGCTCACCTGTGTTTCATACCTGACTGCATTTCTAAGCTCCTCAGCTATGATCTTAAGAGATTCATCTCCCGCATTATGACCTGCCACATCATTAACTCTCTTAAAATCATCTACATCCAAAATAAAAAACACCGCTTCACGATAATCCTTATTATCTTTATTCTGACGCCACCATGCCGCAAAAGAATCACGATCGATAAGATCTGTCAGGTTATCCCTCGAGGCCTTTTGCAGATCTCTCCACATATGAATCCTCGGTTCTGTATTGGCATATACAAGTACTACCGACTGATCCCTGCCTTCATTATCCGTCCATGGGATCACAAGCTCATCACCGTCTTTAAGTTCCACACTTTCATCCGGTCTGAGTTCCGTACCTTTATACTTGGTGGGATTGGTCGTGGACGCAGCTATGTAACACGTATCATTGTCTTCGGTCGTAAAAACGCCATGCTTCCTTGAAATGAACTGTGCATGTATCGGAATATCCGGCATCATGTCGCCCGATGGCCTTCCCATAGTCTGGCATCCTGACAGTCTGTATTCGGAAATAGTACGTCCATAGCATGTAAACAGCGTGGGACGAAGCGCAATACTCCCGGGGCTTCCATCCTTAGAAGGCATAAGCGTTTCTGTATTTGATTGTGAACCGCTAATACTCTTAGCATCCATCAGGTTCGAAAACACCTCATCTTTGTTATATTAATAAGTTACATAGATAATATTACTCTAAAACCCTTCTCAAAATCAAGTTATATTATTCATTCTCTTAAATATACGTCCTGATAATATTTCTTTTTGTAAAAAATATGTGTATAATATAGTCTGTAAAGTTATATTTCGCTAAAAGGAAAGGGATGCAGCTCAACTGCTGACGGAGGTAACCGTGCAAACATACATACAGATGCTGACAAGCACATGGGATCTTAATTACCTTACTTCTTTGGTAAACGGAATAACCAAACGGCTTCAGAATGAGAATATCGGTCTTCACATATTTAATGCTTATGATGAGATTTATGAAAAGGATTATTATGAGCAGGACCGTTCCATCTTCTCATTGCCGCACGTCGATAACTATATAGGTATGATAGCTGTGTTCAACAGCGTTGATTCTACTCACATCCTTGCGGATCAGGTTGCGGGCTTCAAGAAGAAAAACAGGCCTGTTGTAAGCATCGATCAGCATGCTCCCGATGCTCCTTTCTTCGGTCTTGATAATTATAAATCCATGTACAGTCTCGTTGAACATATGATAACCGTGCATGGCTGTCGTACTTTCAACTATGTCGGAGGTCCTGAGACCAACGAAGAGAATCAGTTAAGATGCAGGGCTTTTAATGACTGTCTTTTGGCTCATGGTATTAAACCCGAACCCGAACGTATAAGGCATTACCGTTTTGTTGTTGAAGACGGTCAGATTGCCTATGAGCAATTCAAGTCATGCAATTTGCATCTTCCCGATGCTGTTATCTGCGCAAATGACGGAATGGCTTACGGTTACTGTCTGGCAGCTGCACAGGATGGTTTCCACGCTCCCATGGATTTTAAGATAACCGGATTTGATAATATAGAACAGGCACAGTTCTATCTGCCTTCCATAACAAGTATTAACAGAAGCTGGGAACAGCTTGGTTATGATGCTGCCGACGGTCTCATGAGCATGATAAATAAAGGGACAGAGCTAAGCGGCGAACACTTTACACAGGGATTCATTAAGATAAATGAAAGCTGCGGCTGTAATGAAGGCAAACGTAACCTTAATAATGATTATCTCGGACTTCTCAACAAATTAAGCTACGAAAGACGTACCACGCAGCAGCTCTATGATCTGAGAAAGCAGCTGTTAAGCTCTCCCGGTATCAATAATTTCAGACAAAGCCTGCATAAAAGCTGCGAAGTACTTAATATCCCCGAATACGCAGTATGTCTGAGCGAGAACTTCTACAAAGATGAATACGGAAATGTGGCCGAAAGATTTACAGGTAAGATGCGCGCTTATATGCCGGGAAGCCTCACAGACATAGATACGTCAGTCACTCTGCTTCCACCCGCTTATGAAGAGAATTGCAATATATACATTTTCTCTGCCCTGCATTTCGGACAGGAGACCTTTGGATACTGCGTAATGCCGTTTGACCATGAGCTGGTGTCAAGCGGTGCCCACAGGAGCCTTATGGACAGTCTGGCTCTTGCGCTTATAAACATCAAGCAGCACATGTTCCTTGATATGATGAACGATAAGCTCAGAAGCCTGTATGTTCAGGATATGCTTACCGGTCTGTATAACCGTTTCGGATTCCGTGACTTAAGCGCCTCATTCTTCGAAGAAAACAACGGTTGTATATTTGTTGTGTACGCAGATCTTGACAATCTCAAAACAATCAATGACAAATACGGGCATAACTACGGTGATAAAGCGATCATTGCTCTGGCCGATGCACTTAAGGAAACCTTCAGAGATGAAGATATAAAGATCCGTATGGGCGGTGATGAGTTTATCGTGATCGGAAGTTATCTCGGGGATTGGATGCTAAACAAATATCGGGATAATATAGAGAAATACCTGATAAGGTACAGTAAAGAAATTGATTTTCCCGTTCCCATTAAGGCAAGCGTGGCTTATGTAAGCAATGATAATCCGGACAACGACATAAGCATTGAAATTCTTGTTCACGAAGCCGATCAACGTATGTATGAGATTAAGGAACAACACCATAAAGAGAAAAATGCAGATACTTAAAAAGAGGGGAGATCATCTCCCCTCTCAGTCTTCTATTGAGTCCCAGCCCTCTTCCCTTTCTTTCTTCAGTTCAAGCATAACGTCATACTGGGCATACATTCTTTGTGTCTCGTTTTCAAGCAGATAATAATGCATGATATACGGTACGAGAAGTACCAGCAATATACCTATAAGTGCCAATACATACACTGCTCCCGTGATAAGATATATACCAACGGCCATAAATGTAAGCAGTGCAAAAAGCATTGTTACCAGCCAGTGAATAAGACGTTCATGCTGAAAGAAACCAATCTGGATAAGGTGCTCTGCGATCACCTTATCCCAGTCGGTTTCTCTGCTGTTCATACTTATAAGATTGTCAATCCTGTTTCTGTAGTTAAGTATACGGTCTCTCATACTCCTGCCTTCGTTTTACGCAAGATTTATTTCATTGGGATTGATCATACTTCCCTTCTGGTTATACGAAAACTCTTCGCCGCAGACCTTACATCTGTACATTTCACCCTTTGTCAGGTCAATCCATTTCTCAAATTTGTCCTTGTCTGTGTTATGGCATCTGGGACACTCAATGGTACATCCTGCTGCAATACCGTCTGTTTCACGGAATCCTCCGTTTACATCCTTCAGCTTCTCATCGGCAATCTTTGTTCCTTTGTTTTTCAATTCTGACATAATACTACCTCCTATATACACTAATGCTTTTTCTGTCTGTTTTCTTTAGAAGTCCTATACTTACATCTTCATATATATTATACGCAGCAGTCAGAGATTATGGCAATAAAACCTTTAAATATTTTACGGAAAGCTATTTACAGAAAGTCAAGCGCTTCCTTCACGCTGTCTACATAAACAAGCTTCACTTCTTCTCCGATACCCGACATCTGCCCCGAGACACTCCTTGGAAGAATACAGGTGCCAAATCCCAGCTTATAAGCTTCCCTTACACGCTCTTTTGCCATGCTGACGCTCCTCACCTCTCCGCTCAGTCCGACCTCTCCGAATGCTGCCACATCCTGCGGTATTGCTTTGTTCTTAAAGCTTGATACTATTGCCAGCACTATGCCAAGATCGACTGCAGGCTCATTCAGCTTCATCCCGCCCGCCACATTTACATAAGCATCGCATTCGCCAAGCTTAAGTCCAACGCGTTTCTCAAGAACCGCCATAAGGAGATTAACTCTGTTAAGATCAGCGCCGGTGGTCTGTCGTCTGGGTATTCCAAAGCTTGTTCGGCATACCAGAGCCTGAAGCTCTATGAGAAGCGGCCTCGTCCCTTCCATCGCACATACGACCACAGACCCGCTGGCTCCACCCGGGCGGCCGTTAAGCATATATTCCGAAGGATTCCCAACCTCGACAAGACCTTCATTTCTCATTTCAAATACACCGATCTCATTGGTGGAACCAAACCTGTTCTTAACTCCCCTGAGTATTCTGTAAGAGGCATGGCGGTCACCTTCGAAATACAGGACCGTATCCACCATATGTTCAAGCACTCTAGGCCCTGCCACAGTACCTTCTTTGGTCACGTGTCCCACAATGAATATCGCAACGGACAGGCTCTTGGCAAGACGAAGCAATATTCCTGTTGCCTCACGCACCTGGGATACGCTTCCGGGTGCCGATGAGACTTCTTCCGAAAACATAGTCTGGATCGAATCTATTACCACAACACCTGGCTTCTCTTTTGTGATAGTATCTTCTATGATACCAAGATCCGTTTCACACAATAAGCTTAATGAATCGCCGAACTCACCGATCCTCTGAGCACGCATTTTTATCTGTTTGAGGGATTCCTCGCCGGAAATATATAATACAGGGATATTATCCTCTGTCAACTGTCTGCACACCTGTAGAAGAAGAGTGGATTTACCTATACCCGGATCACCTCCTACAAGCACAAGCGATCCTCTCACAATACCCCCTCCGAGGACACGGTTAAGCTCCTTAATATGTGTATCAAGCTTATCCTCATCATCAATCGTGATCCCGGAAAGCTTCATGGTTAATCCGCTTTTCCCATGCATAACGTTACCATAGCCTGTTTTCCCGCCGGCTGAAGTTCTCTTATTAACCGTCTCTTCTACCAGAGTATTCCATGCCCGGCAGGCCGGGCACTGTCCCATCCATTTGGATGATTCATATCCGCAGCTGCTGCAGAAGAATACCGTTGTTTTACCTTTTGCCATTACTATCTCCTGTCTGTAAACCGCAAACACGGCTGCGTATCATTACTCTACGCGGCCGTGTTTTACTCATTTTCCTTTATCCGGCAAAAATGCCATTTTCATGACCGGTTACAGCTGAACTGCCACCATAACATATCCGTTCCCTTCCAGCTCTACACTAAAGCTTAATTTACCGCCCAGATTACTCTTCACCTTTCCAGTGCTTTTGCCGTCCAGCAGTACTTCATATTCAGTGTCTTCTTTTACGCCAACCGTGATCTGTGCATCCTCATTACCGGATACCGTAAAAAACACACCTTCATTCGTGGCATGAAAGCCATGTACACTGGTTCCCGGAACAGATTCATATACAAACATTCCGTCACGTTCGAGCTTGGTTATTTCCCTGAATGTTTTAACCTTATAGATGTTACCTGCACATTCATGATCATCCTTCTTGGCTTTCTCATTAAGCTCATAATTTCCAAAGCTTAACCCCCCGTCAGCCTCCGTCCTTATCAATTCCGTTACAACTGCCATCTTTCCTTCTCCTTATTAACATCTGTTAAATAGAAACCTGTTTCAAGGATTATTCAGAGCAATACAGGTCTGAACATTCCTAAGTTCAGTATACTAAATATGTGGCCTGTTTTCCACATAAATAAAACAACTTTCCGGGATAATTTAATGTTATTCCTGTGCTGTAATCTCTATTTCATTGTTCTTAAGGCTTACCTTCACCTTATTGTTCTCTTTTATCCTGCCGTCGAGCACCGCCTCGGCAAGCTTATCTTCAAGCATCGTCTGTATTGCTCTTTTAAGCGGTCTGGCTCCGAACTTCTTATCAGCACCCTTTAGAGCAATATGCTTCTTAACCTGATCCGTGACTGTCAGAGATACATTCATCTCTTCCTTCATCCTTGAAGCGAGCTGCCCCGTAAGAAGAGTGACTATTTTCTTCATATCATCCTGGCCGAGAGCCCTGAAAACTATTATCTCATCTATTCGGTTTATGAATTCGGGTTTAAAAATCCTCTTAACCTCTTCCATAACACCCGACTTCATCTTATTGTGGTCTGCCTCTTCATTCTCTTCTGTGACAAATCCAAGGTGCTTAGGCTCAATTATCCTGTTTGCGCCGGCATTTGAAGTCATTATGATAACGCAGTCTTTAAAGGATACCTTGCGCCCGTTAGAATCGGTTATATTACCCTCATCAAGTACCTGAAGCAATATATTGAAAACATCCGGATGCGCCTTCTCTATTTCGTCAAACAAAACGACCGAATACGGATTGCGTCTTACCTTCTCAGACAGCTGTCCTCCTTCTTCAAAGCCTACGTATCCCGGCGGAGAACCTATGAGCTTACTTACAGTATGCTTCTCCATATACTCGGACATATCCACTCTGATCATTGCATTCTCAGTACCGAACAGTACCTCTGTCAAAGCTTTGGACAGCTCCGTTTTACCTACACCGGTAGGACCCAGGAAAAGGAATGAACCTATAGGTCTGTTCTTCTCCTTAAGGCCTACTCTGCCCCTCTTGATCGCTCGTGATACAGCAGATACCGCTTCATCCTGCCCGATAACACGCTTCATAAGGGTCTTCTCCATACGATTAAGCTTGGCGCTCTCACCCTCTTTAAGCTTAGCAACGGGTATCCTCGTCCACTGCGCTACCACATCAGCTACCATATCTGCCGTTACTGTCGCCTTATCTTCAGCTGCGCTTAAATATTTCTTCTGCTTACGTTTATACGTTTTCTCAAGCTTTGCCTGTTCCTTCTTGAGATCTCCGAAAAGAGCAAGGTCATCATCTCTTAATGCCTCTTCCTTCTGCTCTTCTATCTCATCAAGCCTGTCCTTAAGCTCATCTATTGCAGCAGGTGACTCAAGTGTGCTTATTCTCAGCCTGGCCGCCGACTCATCCATAAGATCTATGGCCTTATCAGGAAGAAATCTGTCATTTATATATCTGTCCGACAGCCTTGCACAGGCTTCAAGCGCTTCATCCTCATAGACAACACCGTGATGCCTCTCATATGCATTCTGTATTCCTTTTAGTATAGCTATCGTATCGTCAACCGAAGGAGGCTCAACGCTTATCGGCTGAAATCTCCTCTCAAGTGCCGCATCCTTCTCTATATACTTCCTGTACTCATCATGGGTTGTCGCTCCTATGATTTGTACTTCACCTCTTGAAAGTGAGGGTTTAAGTATATTGGAGGCATCAAGAGACCCCTCTGCGCCTCCTGCTCCTATCAATGTATGGAGCTCATCTACGAATAAAATTATATTCTTATTCTCGGTAACCTCATTTATAACCTTCTTAATCCGTTCCTCGAATTCTCCCCTGTACTTGGTTCCCGCTACCATCGATGCCATATCAAGAGTAAGCAGGCGCTTACCCCGGATAGTCTTTGGAACTGCCCCCTCCGCAATCCTTCTTGCCAATCCTTCAACAATAGCCGTCTTACCTACACCCGGTTCACCCACAAGACATGGATTGTTTTTTGTACGTCTGCTCAGAGTCTGGATAATACGCTGTATCTGAGTCTCCCTTCCTATCACAGGATCAAGCTTTCCCTGTTCAGCAAGTCTGGTAAGATCGCGGCTGTATTTATCTATGAGCATCTGGGATCCCGGCATTCTTGATGATCCCTGTCTCATATTCTGGATCTGTTCCTTGTATTTGTTTACATCCTCACCTATGGCCACAAGGATATCCACATACAGCTTCTGTATATTTACGCCCAGGGTATTGAGCAGCCTTACCGCAAGATTGTCATCATCCTGTATCATTGCGATCAGCAGATGTTCAGTACCCACTCTGTCCTCATCCATCGAAGCAGCAATATCCTCTGACATCTCAAGCAGCAAGGCAAAACGCGGAGTATAACCATCCCTGTCCAAAACCTTAACATCCGCTTCAGGCGCTATTTGCTGATCAATAAGCTCCCGTACCTTCTCGGACGTAACTTCATTCTTCTTAAGCACTTCATATGCAAGCGAAGTGCCCTCTGCCATAAAAGCAAGCAGAAGATGCTCGGATCCAACATACCCATGATGAAGATTCCTGGATAAAGCTGACGCGATATCCAGGATCATCCTTGCTTTTTCCGTATATTCCATTGCCATATACAGTAATACCTCTTATTTTACATCAATAAAATTGAACTCAAAATCATCATCGAAATCAGCTGTGTTGTACATAGGCTGCTGAGAGTATTCCTGGTACTGCAATCCATCCTGCTGATAACCCTGGCCGTAACCATTCTGACCGTAGCCCTGATTCATATATCCCTGCTGGCTCTGATTATAGCCTGCGCCCTGTGAATACTGCTGATAGCTCTGATCATAACCGCCCTGGCCGTAGCCCTGGTTCATATATCCCTGCTGACCCTGGTTATAGCCTGCATTCTGCGAATACTGCTGATACCCCTGATCATAACCACCCTGACCGTAGCCCTGATTCATATATCCCTGCTGACCCTGGTTATAGCCCATACTCTGTGAATACTGCTGATAGCCCTGATCATAACCGTTCTGCTCATAGCCCTGGTTCATATATCCCTGTCCGGCCGAAATATCCTGACCACGGTGGGATCTGCCTCTGCGTCTTTCATCAGCAGCAGGTGCTTCAGAGTACATATCCTCGTCTTCATCCATCATACCGCGTCGACCACGCCTGTCTTTCTTTTCTACTCTTCCCGGCACCTTTTTCTTACTTCTTCTGAAGAAACTGAAGCCTTCATCCTCATCTTCATCTTCTTCATCCTCATCTTCCATAATGTCATCCGGCTCGTACATTCCTCTACGTCTGCCATAGGAAGCCTTCCCGGCTCTTTCGTCCCTGATCTCCTCTCTCATTGTGGGAGCCGGTGCCTGTTCATCGGCATAATACATCGGGGCTTCTCCCCTTCTCTGTCCGGAAACCGGTGTCTTCTTATCTTCATAATATGCCGGAATATCGCCCTTCTTCTGCATGGGCGGCTGCGTCTGTTTATCGGCATAATATGAAGGCACGTCATCTCTCTTCTGTACAGGAGCCGGAGCTTTAGCTGGCATATTGGAAGGAATCACCGGAGTAGCCTTCGGAATAGCTCTGTTCTTTGATGCAGCGGCCGCTTCTGCTATAGCCAGCGCACCTGTATTGCCTGTTCTTACCGATGCTGCAGCTGCCGTCTTCTTGATAGACGCTGCTTCCTGCTTGGATATTGCTTCACCTGTTTTAGAACTTATCACAGGTGAATCCGTTTCTCCGATCACCGGTTTATCAATATTTTTATCCTTATCCTTATTCTCAGATCCGTTCTTTGCTTCAATTTCACTGTTTATCCTGTATCTTGACGGAAGTGCGGATGTGTTGTTCCCTACCGGTCTTCGTGAATCGGAAGATGCATTCTTCACTACACTTTCCATTTCAGACCAGTCTATTGCCTGCGTCTGGGCGATCGGCTGGTTCTTGCCTTTTGATCTTTCCCTGCGGGCTCTGGGATTGAGGACTTCTGATGAATCCGTATTTTCCTGCTGTGCCGATGACTTAACACCCTTCTTTTCCGGAGTGGGTTTTACGTATTCCTTCACATCATCGTCGTCATCTTCATCTTCGTCTTCGTCATCTTCGTATTCTTCGTCTTCTTCGTCGTCATCCTCCTCATCCTCGTCCTCATCATCGTACTCATCGTCTTCTTCATCATCATCTTCATCGTACTCGTCATCTTCATCATCATCTTCATCTTCGTCTTCAACTTCAACGGATGCGATCCGACGTCTCTGCTGCTGGGCACTTCTTCGTATTTCTCTTGGATCTATCTGAATATCATCCTCTTCATCCTCATCATCGTCTCTTCCCGATCTTACAGCTAGGACAATAACTATTATAAGAAGGATCAGGGAGATCACACCGAGTGCACATATAATAATAAGTCTCAAACGCATGGGCTTTTCATATTTTGCAGCCGCTGCTTCTGTTGCCGCTTCCGTGATCGGCATCTGATTTCCTTCATCATCCACAGCCGTTCTTATAACCTGAAGATAACGCTGATATGTGCCTTCCTTCTGATCATACAGATACCATCCTTCATTTCCCTCAGAACTTATTGCATAAACAAGGAAGAAATCCTGCGCCGAAACATTACCGTCACTGTATGCAGGCTGTGCTTCTTCCGAGGCAGTGCCCTCACCCTGAGCGTTATCTGTGATCATATACGCTTCAAGTGTCTGATCATTCCACATAAGTGTGGCTTTTGTGAAATTAAGCGGAACCTCAACGTTTTTGGGTGCCTTGAGAATTATTATGAACTTATTCTCTATTCCCCTTATCATCCTGAAATCGGTAAGTTCACCTGTATTTTGATCTATCACGCAGAAGCCGCCGGTATTGGTAGCTTCATCAGTAACATATACAAGCAGTATATCTCCCATATCAAACTGAGCGGCTTCTATGGTCGTACCACTGTAAGCAGCAGTTGTCTTATGGAACAGTTCCGGCATCATCTCATCGGGAAACACAGTGGATATTGTCTTGGAACCATCCAAAGAAGCAACAGTACCGGCTGCCACCCCTGTATCTGTGGTTCCGGTCGCAGTCGCAGATGCTGCTGCCGCCGCAGTATCTTCTCCTTCAACATTTATGGTTGCGCTTCCGGTAGCGGGATCTGCTCCGTCTCCGTCAAGAACCGCCGTTACATATACCTCTGCAGGACCGCCCGACAGTATTGTAAATGTTATGGTTGCTTCGGGATCCGTGAAAGTCAGCTTGCCTCCGCCTCCGCCATAGGTCTTATCACTCTCAACTACAGAAAGACGGTTCTCATCATATTCAACGGATATTTCCGGTGCTTCCGCACCATCGCCCGCCCCCTCTGTCTTATAGGCAATAATACAGGTATCTCCCACAGCCGCGGTTTCTTTGTCTGCCGCCACAGTAACAGTCCCGGCAGCGAATACCTTAACAACCGGAAGAATAAGGAATAACCCTGTCATCAATGCCGTTCCCAATAATTTAACTCTCGTTCGTGCCATACAGCCCTCCTGATCCTTTGTTTCCTGTCATAAGCTAATTCCTTACGACCTTTTTAATGATCTTCTTTATGCTTCATCTACAGCTACTGATTTCGCTGTACATATATGGTATATGTCCTTAAGTTGCCATTCTGTGCCTTACATACCACAGTGATCGTATTCGTACCTACGTTAAGCTCTACAGTTCCCAATCCGCCAATCGATGATGTGTTTGCAACAGCGGTGGCGCCAATATTGATCATGCCCACACTGTTGTCAACTGTCAGATAATATGTATCCGTTGAAGGCGCGAATACAGGCGCAATCGTCAGTCCGTCTACCCAGAGACCTGACAGATAGTTGTTAGGATTCGATTCACTCGTAGGCTTCTCGCAAGGTGTATCAGGCATATTATAATAGTATGGAATCCTAAAAACAAGGGTTGAATTATCGTCAGTGTAAGCTTTTTTCATTCTGGCAGATTCAGATGACGCTGCCTGGATATTACTCATATACTGATGTGAGTATATTCCGTTAGTCTTGTTGACAACATTAAACTTCTCGAAATACAGGGTATTCTGTCCTCTGTTTATATATCTGTCGGCAAGATATTTCGCACTTCCCAGTATAGACCTGTACCTTGTATTCCATGGTCTGCAGAACCCATCATCATTTCCTTTTGCATATATAAGACCGTTTATTATGGGAGTTCTTCCGTTCGCCGCAAAAGCTCCGATATTAAAATAGTTGAAATAGCCTTCATATCCCGGAACCGTGCCCGAAATGCTCTGCGAACGTCCGTACAGGCCCTGCTCCTGAATGATCCTTGTCGCAAGATGATATGGGCTTATTCCGGCTTCTCTTGCCGCATCTGTTATAGCATTTATATAATTTCTCTCCACTCCGTCGGTATCCATGAACGCAGAATCAATAAAAGTTCCTTCTGCTATATTCTTAACACCTTCTTCGTTCTGGTATTCGAGACAGTCAAGCTTTTCAAACTGATATATGCCGCTTTCTGTCAGGAAGTTCCTGGGATCCATATAGTATGCGATAAGCTCGGGCGAAGCGGATGCCCATGTACCTCCGTCGAAACCGTACCAGGTATTGTTACTCCAGTTATATGCCTGCGGTGCTGTTGATTTCCATGATGATATACTGTTCTTGGCGACCAGGTTCTTTCCTACGGAGCACTCCGCAACAACAGCTTCCATCCACTCAAGTCCGGTTTCCACCGTTTCGAACTGCCAGTAAGGATGCTTCTCATGCAGTGCCCTCAGGTTTGCTTTGTAGGATTCGGGAAGCCTGCTTATGGAATCCTCAAAATCCTTATCCGAGGTAGGCTTCGTATTCTGTACGGTTGCTATTACATTTACAAAATCAGCACATACATATCCTTTCCTGTCATAACCTTTAACCGTAAAGCTTACATAATACCATTTGGCACCGTCGCTTCCGGTCACCTCTCCGAGAATGTTCAGCCTGTGTCCCGAATTAAGCTGTTCAACAACTGTTCCGTTCACTGCGCTTTCCCTGATCCTGACGCCGTATCCCTTAACCATCGCCGTCATGGCATCGGTGTAATCCGTCACATCATTTTTTTCCAGTTTGACATAATCGGCGATCATAAACCCTCTGGTTTCCGATCCGCCTACCTTGTAGCTTATTTCATACCACCATGTTCCGTCTTCAGTCTGTCTCTCATTAAGTACATGAACTGTGCTTCCCGTGCTCAGCCACGTGATTATCTGTCCGTTCCCCGGTGTTTTTCTCACATTTACATTTATCCCGTTCACGGCACCGTTTTTATTAACTTCCGTGGGTTCACTCTGGATATCCTCTTTTTTATCCTTTTCTTCTACCTTATCCGTCTCTTTTGCGCTGTTCTCTGAAACAGAAACGGAGTTACCTGTTTCCGTCGCCTGCGCAGTGACGTTTTGGGTAACTCCTTCCACAAAGTCAGATCTTATATATCCCGTCTGTGGTGTCATGTCGCTGATGAAAGAAATCTTATACCATACATTCCCATCACTTCCGGCCATCTGTTCAGTAACCGTGACCGAACGTCCTGTAGATACAAGGCCTATCACATTTCCGTCAACGGCCTTCTCTCTTACATTTACGCCGGTTCCCTTGACAACACCCACCTGAACGCCTGTCGATGTATTGTTCGCCACAGAGGTTGTGGTTTGGGCGGATGCGGCCGGTGCTTCGCTCTGCTGTTTGGAACCGACTTCCGCCGTCACGGTTCCTTTTGCCTTGATCAGATCCGACCGTATATATCCCTTATGTATGATGCCATCCCGGCTGTAGCTTACCGAATACCACACCTTTCCGTCATCCCCGGTTGACATGCTGAGAAGATCGACTTCGGCATCCTGCTTAAGGCACATCTGCAGATCCGATGTAGTAGACGGTGACTTACGCATTATCGCAACATCCACGATAACCGTTCCTGCAGCGCCGCTTCCCTTATTGCCCGCCGCAGATGCATCGCCTTTCTGCGTATTTGCCGCTGCATCCTTATCCTTCTTGTTATCGGTTGCACTTACCGCAACCTTCTCCTTGGATTTATTGACCAGATCCGATCTTATATACCCGGTGCTGTCTCCTACCTTGATCTGATACCAAAGCTTGCCGTCGGCTCCCTTCTTCTCATCGACCACCGTAACCGGCTCGTCCTTTCGCACTCCGAAAGCAAAGGAAGAGTTTGTTGATGCCTCTTTCCTCACTTTCCCGCTCGAGCACGTTACAGTCCCCTTCACCGCAGTATATGCATATGTACAATGTGAACCTGCCAAAACCATCGTTACAGTCAACGCAGGCAACATGAGATAGCGTAGCATGCGGCCACCCTCAGACCGCATTCTATTCGCACACGTATAAGAACGCATGATATACCGATTCCCCTTTCAGTATATATGTTTCGAATACTGTAGATTGACCAATTAAGTCATGGCCCCTTCTGCATTATTCATTTACCCTCGTTCATATAATACAACCAGACCTCGTTTATGTCAACCATTATCTTAAAATTGTTTCGTATTTATTACATTGGCAGTTCTGATCAACATCAAGAAAAGCCCGTAAATACGGGCTTTTCCAACATATTTTATACTTGGATTTTTTTAAATATTTTTCTGTTTGACACGGTCGAAAACGAGGCTTTTTGCTGACTTCTTCAGTCAATTTCCTGCTTGCTCATATCGATCTTACTGATTACCCTAAGATGGTTTAAATACCCGGCATTACGATACTACGCTTCATCGATAGCCTTTCCTATGTCGCTGCGATAATATTTATTATCAAAACCGACCCAGTTGACTGCCTCATATGCGTTACTCCTTGCCTGCTTAAGATCATCTCCCAATGCTGTAATTCCGAGTACTCTTCCACCATTTGTTACAATATTTCCATCCTTGAACTTTGTTCCCGCATGGAAACAAAAATAGGAATCCTGACCCTCAAAACGTTCCAGGCCTCTTATTTCAAAACCCTTATCATACTTAACCGGATAACCTTCAGAAGCAAGTACTACACATACAGCTGCATTATCATTAAAATCAAGCTCTGTTTCATCAAGCTTCCCGTCTATACAGGCCTCCATCACATCAATGATATCGTTGTTCATTCTCGGAAGCACTACCTGTGCCTCGGGATCTCCGAAACGCGCATTGTACTCAAGTACCTTAGGTCCGTCTTTGGTTAACATAAGTCCAAAGAATATAACTCCTTTAAACGGTCTTCCCTCTGCTGCCATTGCATCCACCGTAGGCTGGTATATATTCTTTCTGCAGAATTCATCCACTTCCTTTGTATAGAAAGGACTGGGAGAGAAGGTTCCCATACCTCCGGTATTAAGACCTGTATCTCCATCACCGGCTCTCTTATGATCCTGAGCAGATGTCATGGGCCTGATCGTCTTGCCATCAACGAAGGTAAGCACAGATACTTCCCGGCCTGTCATAAATTCCTCTATAACCATCCTGTTACCGGCATTTCCAAACTGTTTATCAAGCATTATCGACTTAACGCCCGCCTTTGCTTCCTCAAGAGTATTGCATATCAGAACGCCTTTTCCAAGTGCTAGTCCATCAGCCTTAAGAACTATCGGCATTTTGGCTGTATCAAGATATTTAAGGGCATCCTCCGCATTATCGAAATTTTCGTAGGCAGCCGTAGGTATATTATATTTCTTCATAAGATCCTTCGAGAATGCTTTGCTTCCCTCCAAAATGGCTGCGTTTGCGCGAGGTCCGAAAGCCCTGAGTCCCTTAGCCTCAAAAGCATCAACCGCGCCTGCAACAAGCGGGTCATCCGGAGCAACTACCGTCAGATCTATTCCCTTCTCAAGCGCAAATTCCGTAAGTCTGTCAAACTCCATAACTCCTATATCCACGCATTCGGCAAGTTTAGCTATTCCGGCATTTCCCGGTGCGCAGTATATCTTATCCACGCGCGGACTCTTTGCTATGCTCGTTACAAGTGCATGCTCGCGTCCACCGCTTCCAACCACAAGTATCTTCATTTCTATCTCCTTTTACTTTTGATATATCCAAGCCGGTATAATAAACAGCTGCATCTGTCTCAGCTTGTCTTAATACTCCCATCTGCTATCATACGGATAGCCCGTGGAAGAATTATCCATTCTGCCTGTTCCATCACTCTCTTCTGTAGGATCTCGGGCGTGTCGCCGTCCTCAACGTTTACTGCCTTCTGAAGGATTATAGGTCCCGTATCGGTTCCCTCATCTACAAAATGTACTGTGGCTCCGGTCACTTTAACACCTCTTTCCAGTGCTTTTTCATGAACTCTCAGACCGTAATAGCCGTCACCGCAGAAGGAAGGAATAAGAGAAGGATGGATATTTATTATCCTTCCTCTCCATTCTCTGACGAAATCAGATGACAAGACAACAAGGAAACCGGCAAGCACTATCAGTTCTGTTCCCGAATTCTTAAGTTCTTCGGAAAGCGCCTTAAAATAGTCTGCCCTTTCCCCGAAGGACTTAGGGCTTATGCAGATACCTTCGATCCCATGCTTTGCCGCTCTTTCCAATGCATATGCGCCTTCCTTATTGCTTATGACCTTCACTATGCGGACATTGTCAAGCTTACCGCCCTCTATTGAATCTATTATCGCCTGGAGGTTTGTACCGCCTCCCGAAACGAGAACCGCTATTTTAAGCATATCTGTTCATCCTCCGGACTGTCTAGATAAGGGTCACACCCTTCTCGCCTGCTTCCACATGCCCAACCTTATAAGGCGTTTCACCGGCCTTATCTATCGCCTTCATCGCCTCATCGGCATCAGCCGGATCTACAACAAGCATCATACCGATACCCATGTTGTAAGTATTGTACATCATTTCCTCTGCTATGTTACCGCTTGTCTTTATAAGATTAAAAATCGGAGGCATGTCATAAGAATCCTTCTTAATGATCGCCCTCATACCCGCCGGCAGCATCCTCGGTATATTCTCATAGAAGCCGCCTCCGGTTATATGGCTGCAGCCTTTGATCGTAATTCCCGAATTCTTTACTTCATTAAGAGCTTTAACATATATCTTTGTCGGAGTAAGCAGCGCTTCTCCGAGTGTCATACCAAGAGATGAAACCTGTTCCATCATGCAGGACTCTCTCATCGGAAAGACCTTACGCACCAGAGAATAGCCATTACTGTGTACTCCGGACGAAGCCATTCCTATTATGATATCCCCATCCTTAATATCATCTCCCGATATAAGCTTCTTCCGGTCCACTATTCCTACCGCAAAACCCGCAAGATCATACTCATCCTCCGGATAGAAGCCGGGCATTTCGGCAGTTTCTCCTCCTATCAATGCACACCCTGCCTGACGGCAGCCCTCTGCGACTCCCTTCACTATGGAAGCTATTTTCTCAGGTTCATTCTTCCCGCATGCGATATAGTCCAGAAAAAACAGTGGCTCTCCACCCGCACATGCGATATCATTCACACACATAGCCACACAGTCTATACCTATGGTGTCGTGTTTATCAAGAAGGAATGCAAGCTTAAGCTTTGTACCTACTCCGTCAGTTCCCGAAACAAGTGTAGGGCTTTCCATATCCTTGAACCTGTCAAGCGAAAATGCACCGGAAAACCCTCCCAGGCCCGAAAGGACCTCCGGACGCATGGTCGTTTTAACATGCTCCTTCATAAGCTCAACTGCCTTGTAACCTGCTTCAATATCAACACCGGCGCTCTTATAATCCATGTCTTTTCTCCTTTTTATTGATAAAGTTTTCTGATTTACAGAATTATTTCTTCATTGAGGCAAGATACTCCCTGTAGCCTATCTTATCAAGCTTCTTGGCTTTCTCCTCAACCGCGTGCCCCAGATCCTCCCTGTAATCCTTGAGCTTTTCAAGCAGAACATTGTCAGACATCGCCAGCATCCTTATTGCCAGAAGTCCCGCATTGGCTCCGCCGTTTATCGCAACGGTCGCAACAGGAACACCTGCAGGCATCTGTACGATCGAATACAGTGAATCGCGGCCCCCAAGAGAAGACGTATACATTGGTATTCCGATTACCGGAAGCGGAAACAGTGATGCGCACATACCCGGAAGATGTGCAGCCATACCTGCGCCCGCTATAATTACCTTGAATCCTCTTTCTTCAGCCGTTTTCGCATACTCAAAGAACAGTTCAGCCTCCCTGTGTGCCGAAATGATAGTCATTTCGTAATCCACCCCGAACTGATCCAGGATTTCTGCTGCCTTGCTCATTACAGGCATGTCGGAATCGCTTCCCATTAATATACCTACCTTTGCCATGATAGCCTCCTTATTATTCATATATAAATATACTATATACTACATCCATAATTTTCCTATGTAATTGTACCCCATAATCCCGCTCATGAACAGAGCAATCATTCAACAAGCGGTACATTCAGTTCGGAAAGACCCTCGAGAACGAACAATCCATCCTCTATTATCGCCGTCTGTCTGCCGTCCATTGTAATGGCATATATACCCTTAAGCTCATCATATGGTATGGTTATATCCGTATGGCAATGGAAATAAGCCTTGGACGGATCCGTTTTTCTAAGCTCGGAATAATCATTCGAGCGCGCCACTATTGCCTTGCCGTCCGGATTATAGGTGATGATATCTTCTTCGTAACTGTAACAGGTATCCCCCACTGCGAAATGCGGCCCCGTCTTTTCTCCTATCAGGATCGGCAGCAGCTTCTCAATGCCGTAATTTCTTGCCATTCTGTATGCCGTCGTGTTGGTACCTATTGCAAATTCACCTACAGGAAGAGTCTTATGATGATACAGCAGATTGTCCTCTATATACTTCTTATTAAGAGCTTCATCAATAAAATTAGCGCATGAATACTTTTCGATCACACCTCCGGAGATCTCAAGCTTAAGGTCTACATATTTTAACCCGTTAAGATATACCTGAGGTACATGCAGGATACCTGCCGTACCCTTAAGCTTAGGTGTTGTAAACACCTCCCCGACCGGAATATTGACATCGGCAACGCAGTTCTCAAAGTTCGTTTCATGTTCCGGATCCTTAAGCTCATTAAGAGCAACTATCATCTCCGTCTCATTGCCGTTCTTCCCGGCAACCCTTATAAAGCTCGCCTTATCCAGTACATCAATGAGAATCTGCTGCATACTTTCATACCGTATATAGTCAAGCGTATTTAGCTTAACGGTCTCCCTGAATATTTCTTCAAAGTCCTTACCGATGTCCGGCTTCGGAAAAGCTATTATCGTAAAGCTCCGTTCTTTTCCTGGTATGAATTCATTCGTCAGCCTGCCTGATCTTTCTTCGTATTTAACCATAAGCTTACGCTGTTTATCGGAAAAAGCACAGGCTTCCTTCTTTTCCTCAGGAAGGAAGGGTTCCTCTCCGAAATCCTCTACAACCGCCGGACCCGCATGTGTTCCGGCAAGCTCCCTGTTATCTTCATAAGCAGCTCTTAATACGCCAAGCTTTCGGTTGACATAATCATTATCGAGGTATATTGCCGCATCTTCTCTGTGATCATAATCGTATTGTCTGTTCGGTATTGCTCCGTAATACCCTATCCTGCTCTGGCCCCGCTTATTTATGGATAAAGTTGCCGCTCTATAGATAACAGGCTTAAGTCCGGCTTCCCCAAACAGATCGATAGCGCATCTGATCATCCTTTCGAAACCGATCGGATATCTTATGTTGACTGTCCTCTTCTTGGAAACATCCTTTCCGGTTTTCTTAAATCCCAGGATATATCCCTGTGTATATGTCTTGGCCATGTTAAATATATCTTCATCGGATAGGCTGTTCAGGAACTCTGCAAGCCTTATCTCCGTTTCAGTTATATACTCTCCAAAATAATACAGGTATCTCAGATCGGTAAGATCACAACTCCTGATGATGTCTGTGGCAAAATCACAGGACGGATCCAGCTGTTCTCTCACCCTGTGCGATACGACTATCTCACAGTTATCCCTCTCAAACCAGTAAATACACTGTCTTATCTCACTGCTTTCCGGAACATCATCCCTCTTCTGCTCATATGCAAAAACAAAACAGCAGTATATCTCTACAAACAGCTCCATATAAATGGTAAGGATATCCTTATCTGCCTCAAACGCATATGGGATCAGACCCCTGATCTCCGTATACAGGAAGCTCAGATACTGAGCCAGTAACGTATCATAACCGGCCTTATTTATGATCTTTGTAAAAAAGCCCGGATTCGAAAAGCTTCTTTCGTAATTATCTCTCAGAATTTCTTCATACAGAGCGGCATTCAGGTCTTTAAGCGCATTTAGATCCATCGCCCTTATTTCCCCGTTAACGGCTTTTTTGTATATATCATCCAGCATCACAAGAAATGAGGCAGCCCTCTTAAAAAACGTACAGAAAGGCTCCCCCACCGCTTTTTCATCCTTTATCTCTTTTATCCTGGTGATAACAAGTTCGTATCTGGTATCTGTCATACTGTCTGCTCATCTTCCCGTTTTTATTCCGATAATTCCGGATCCAATATGCTCCGTATAAATGTGTCATCCCCCTTATATACCCCAGAATATGGTAGCTGTCCATAAAATCATTCCGAGCATATTGATCCCCATGCCGGAATATGCAACCCACTTATAAATATCTCTTTCATTAAAACAGTTGAGCGCCGCAAGAGCACCGACAATGTTGCCAAGCATCCCAAACAGCCCAACACCTCCAAGATGTACGGGGGGCTTTCCTTTTTCACTGAAAGCAATAAATATTGCCCCTATAAATCCCGCCAGCGAACACAATCCCACTGATACGGATAATATGCTCAGCATCGAATAATGCCTGGAAGTAAACATGAAGCTTTTTTTCTTCCTGATCTTTTTGGGTCTCGGCATTACTTCACTCCATACTCACTGTAATACCTGTCAAGGGCTTCCTTTAGCGTATCATCTATCACTACTTCTCCGCCGACGGACTTATTGTAAAGGCACTCAGTCACTTCAGCCATATTCACTATGGCCCTGGCTTCAATACCGTATTTTTCACGTATTTCATCAAGCGCGCTCAGCTTACCGCCAAGACCTACCTCCATACGGTTAAGTGAAACTATAAGTCCGCATATTTTAACATCTGCCTGCGCTTTAAGGATCGGATAAGTCTCCTCTATCGATTTACCGGATGTGGTAACGTCCTCTATCATGATCACACGGTCTCCGTCATTTAACTTAGAACCCAGCAGTATCCCGGTATCGCCGTGATCTTTGATCTCCTTACGATTTGAGCAGTAACGGATATCCTTCCCATAAAACTCACTGATAGCCATTGATGTTGCTACCGACAGCGGGATTCCCTTATATGCAGGTCCGAAGATCACATCGAAATCCAATCCGAAATTATCATGTATTGCCCTTGCATAGTACTCTCCGAGCTTCCTTAACTGCGTTCCCGTAACATAAGCTCCCGCATTCATGAAAAAGGGTGATTTTCTTCCGCTTTTAAGAGTAAAATCACCGAATTTAAGAACCTTGCACGCCACCATGAACTCAATAAATTCCTGTTTGTACTGTTCCATACACATTTATCCTTTACATCATCTATAAAGAGGAGAATATCCATCCTCCTCTTTAACGTTAAATCACATCTTCTTTCTGACAGTCAGCACGTTCATGCCGTCCTCGTATCTGTACACTACCTCATCCATCATTTTTTTAACCATGAAGATACCCAACCCGCCTATTTTCCTGTCTTCAACCGACAGTGTCACATCGGGATCCTCCCGGCTGAGCGGATCGAATGGCATCCCCTTGTCTTTAAAGGTTATCGAAATCACTTTGGGTTCATCACTGACATCAACACAGACTGTAGCATCTCCCCCACTTTCTCCGTATGCGTATAAGGCGATATTGGCAAATACCTCATCCAATATCACATCGATCTGCATCTGCACCTTTATAGGGCATTCAGCTTCTTCCAATACTTCGTTAACGAAATCGGTAACTACAGGTATATTCTTAACATCAGCCTCTAGCGTTATTTCTTTCACTCTGGCAGCTCTCCTGTAAGATTATTATCTGTCATACAGTTTGTATAGGCAGGCCATTTACGCAAAAGTCAGTATATCCGAGAAACCTGTAACCTCAAAAATCTCCATGATCTCGGGGCTTACGCCTGTAAGAGTCATCTTACCCACCTTATTCATCTGCTTCTGGGCTGACAGAAGAACCCTGAGTCCTGCTGATGAAATGTAGTCAAGCTTACTGAAATCAAGGACAAGATCCTCAACTCCTTCAAGAGAGTTCTTGAATTCCTCTTCAAGCTGAGGAGCTGTTGTCGTATCAAGACGTCCCTCTACCGCTACTGTTAACTTGCTTCCCTCTGAATTCTTGTTGATCGTCATTTTCGTCTCTCCTTATTAAGTAAATTATTACTTTTATTACATTTTACAGTATCGCAGACATCTTCCATGCGCCCGGTTCATTGTCAGGCATTATTTAGCCCTACCGGGAATACCATACCCACATATCTGTCTCCACAATACATTCACAGTATACCACAAGTTTGAAATAATTACACATAATTTTTTAGGCTATTTTATTTCCCGTATAGAGATGATAGTATTTCCCTTTCCGGGCAAGCAGCTCGTCATGTGTTCCTCTCTCTATTATCCTGCCCTGTTCGAGCACCATTATGCAGTCGCTGTTCTTAATAGTAGACAGGCGGTGGGCGATAACAAAGGTGGTCCTTCCCTTCATGAGCTTATCCATACCCTGCTGTATCAGCTTCTCCGTTCTGGTATCGATGGAGCTCGTTGCCTCGTCCAGAATAAGCACGGGCGGATCGGCAATGGCAGCTCTTGCTATCGCAAGCAGCTGTCTCTGGCCCTGGCTTAACGAGCCTCCGTCGCCCGTTATCACAGTATCGTAGCCCTGAGGCAGATGACGTATGAACGTATGGGCATTCGCCAGCTTCGATGCCGCTATGATCTCCTCATCCGTTGCATCCAGCTTGCCGTATCTTATGTTGTCCCTGATGGTTCCGGTGAACAGATGGGTATCCTGGAGCACGATCCCGAGCGACCTTCTTAAATCCGCTTTCTTTATTTTGTTTATGTTAATACCGTCATATCTTATCTTTCCGTCCTGTATATCATAGAAGTGGTTTATCAGATTGGTTATCGTGGTCTTGCCTGCGCCCGTCGAACCGACGAAGGCTATCTTCATGCCCGGAGTCGCCGAAATGTCCACGTTGTGCAGCACTATCTTTTCATCGGTATAACCGAAGTCCACATCATTGAATACGACATCACCCTTAAGCTCAACATATGTTGTTGTATCATCAGCCTTATGATAGTGCTTCCATGCCCACATGCCCGTTCTCTTATCCGACTCGGTTATATTGCCCTGCTCATCCTTCCGTGCGTTGACAAGCATTACATATCCTTCATCGACCTCAGGCTCCTCGTCCATGAGCTTAAATACCCTGTCGGCTCCTGCAAGTGCCATCACCACGGTGTTAAACTGCTGGCTTATCTGGTTAATGGGCATATTGAGATTCCGGTTAAAGGTAAGGAAGCTTGCAAGGCTTCCGAGCGTAAAGCCTCCGATATTTCCTATAGCCAGTATCGCTCCTACTATCGCAACCAGCACATAGCTCACATTTCCGAGCTGAGCGTTTATCGGACCCATCACATTGACATATTTATTGGCATTGTCGGCGCTGTGGAACAGATTCTCATTAAGTCTGTTGAAATCTTCCTTCGCCTTGTTTTCATGACAGAATACCTTTATTACCTTCTGCCCCTCTATCATTTCCTCAATGTAGCCGTTGAGCGCACCAAGCTCTCCCTGCTGCTTCACAAAGAACTGCGAACTCTTTCCCACAACCTTTCTGCTCGCAAACATCATGACAGCTACCATCGAGAGTGTCACAAGTGTAAGCGGAAAGCTCAGGGCTATCATACTTACAAGGATACTTACAACCGTAATAAGTGAATTAAGAAGCTGAGGCATTGTCTGGCTGATAACCTGACGGAGAGTATCAACGTCATTGGTATATACCGACATGATATCACCGTGACTGTGCGTATCGAAATACTTTATCGGAAGGTTCTCCATACGCTCAAACAGGGTAGTCCTAATCCTGCGCAACGACCCCTGCGATACGTATATCATCAGTTTATTGTACATAAAGGTGGACAATATACCGCATCCGTAGATAACTACCATCTTTGTAATCGCATTACGAAGCGGGATAAAATCAGGATCCGCGCTTCCTATAAGAGGCAGGATATATACATCAACGAGTTCCTTCATGAACAGGGTTCCGCGTACTGTACACAGAACGGATGTGATTATCCCGATCACAACAAACACGATATGGATCTTGTAATGTCCGAAACTTATGGCTATAAGGCGCTTAAAAATCTTTCCGGGATCATCAAGCTTTGGTTTGGGACCCAAGCCTCTTGCGCCTCTTCCCATCTTCACCTCACGGGGTTTTGATTCAGCCATTCTCACTCACCCCGCTTTCATTCTGCATTCCGGAATTCTTCTTATTATCATCCGCCTCAACGGATTCCTCATCCTCCCTGTAAGCCGCATAAGTCTCATCAATTATATCTGCTTCCCGGCTACCGTCGGGAGCATCCTCTTCAAGCTTATCAAAATCGCGCTCACCTGTCTGGCTCTCATATACGTCACGATAGATATCATTGTTATTTAACAGTTCCTCATGAGTTCCGATACCATTGATACGGCCGTCATCCATAACTATTATCCTGTCCGCATCCATTACAGATGATACACGCTGGGCTATTATTATCCTGGTCGTATCGGGTATCTCTTCATAGAAAGCATGACGGATCCTCGCATCCGTTGCCGTATCCACGGCACTGGTGCTGTCATCAAGTATCAGGATCTTCGGCTTCTTAAGCAGTGCTCTTGCGATACACAGCCTCTGCTTCTGGCCACCTGATACATTGGTACCGCCCTGTTCTATATAGGTGTCATATTTATCCGGCATTCGCTCTATGAATTCATCAGCACATGCCAGACGGCAGACACGGCGGCACTCTGCCTTCATTTCCTCGGTTACCGCGATACCGGGGGTACCGGGGGACGGTTCGGGGGTACCAGGGGACGGTTCTCTGGTACCCAAGGAACGAGGTACCAGAGAACCGTCCCCTGGTACCCCCGAACCGTCCCCCGGTATCCCCCAGCACAGATTCTCATAGATAGTCCCCGAGAACAGTACATTCTTCTGGAGAACCACCGCCACTTCATTTCGCAGTGTTTCAAGATCGTAATCCTTTACGTTCCTTCCTCCGACCTTAACACTACCCTGAGTCACGTCATACAGACGGCAGATAAGGTTCACGAGCGTAGTCTTACCGCTTCCCGTTCCGCCTATGATACCTATGGTCTCACCTGATGCTATCTTTAAAGTTATATCCTTAAGCACGGGTGCTTCACTTTCCTTATAATACGAAAAATCAACATCCTCGAACTCAATGCTTCCGTCACTTACCTTTGTAACCGGTGATTCGGGATTCACGATATCAGCCTTTTCATCAAGCACTTCCACTATCCTCTCACCGCTGGCCATGCTTATCGATACCATGACAAAGATCATGGACAGCATCATGAGGTTCATGAGGATGTTCATGCAGTAGGTGAGCAGGGTCATAAGCTCTCCCGTGGTGAGCTCGCTGTCAACTATCATGTGAGCGCCCAGCCAGCTTATCACCAGTATACAGGTATAGATAGCAGTCATCATGACAGGCGCGTTTAACACAACCTTGCTCTCTGCGTTAACAAAGAGGTTATATATATTCTCACAGGCCTTATACATGCGGGTTTTTTCATAATCCTCGCGTACGTATGCCTTGACCACGCGGATCGCGTTTACATTTTCCTGAACGGTCTCGTTAAGCTCATCATATTTCTTAAAAACCTGTCGGAAGCTCTTCATCGCAGACAGCATGATCGTAATGATTATGGCTGCAAGAATAAGTACGGCGATCAGATAAACACGGGCTATTCGCGCCGACACAAGGAACGCCGCAGCCATTGCAAATATAAGCGAGAACGGCGCACGGAAGCTCATTCTTATTATCATTTGGAAGGCATTCTGGACATTGGTCACATCGGTTGTCAGTCTGGTTATAAGACCGGCAGTCGAAAATTTGTCAATATTCGAGAACGAAAAGGTCTGTATGTTCTCATACATTGCCTTTCTTAAGTTCTTGGCAAACCCTGTGGATGCACGCGCTGCCGTAAAGCCTCCGAACAGACCTGCTGCCAGACCAAAGAGGGCACACAGAAGCATAAGCAGGCCTATCCTGACTATATATCCGATATTTCCGGTCTCCACGCCATTATCCACAAGCAGTCCCATAAGCCGGGGTGTTATCGTTTCCGCAATAACCTCCAGTATCATACAGACAGGCGTTATAAGCGCTGCGGTCTTATATTCTTTTAAATGCGCTCCTAATTTCTTTACCATAAATCCTCATCGGTGAGGCCGTAGCATCGGTGAAGCCATCATCCACAGTCTCATTCTTTACGTTTTCAATAAAGTATTATAAAATATTCTCATGAAAAATAAAAGAGTTATAAAGTTCTCAATAATGATCATATCGGTGATTGCTGCCATAACCGTTGTAATACTTGTTTACACAGGTTATTACAGGAATTCTGCCATCGTGCGCACTCATGAGCGTGTTTCAACTTAATATAAATGAAGCTCTGCAGTATAACGAAAGCGAGTATGATCTCTACCTTGCCCAGATGAACGAACTGCTAAGTCTGCCCTATATAAGTGATTCGGACAAAGGACATATATATGAGCGCATGGCTCAGATCCACAAATTCAAAGGCGATACCCTGAGCTTCTATCATACAATGGGCAATGCCCTCTATTATCTCGAAAAAGGCGGCAACAAAAGCATCGCCGTAAATATCTATGAGGATATAGCCAATTACTATATCACAGACTGCAATTACGAACAGGCTGATAAAATACTGCAGAATGTATACAGCATGGGTCCTCTCAGTGAAATAGACGATCCGCAGGTAAGGTCATATGCCTACAGGATAGAAGCCATACTTGCAAGGCAGGCTGGAGATACCGTTTCTGCCATGGATAATATCGCGGAATCCGATAGGATCCTTGAAACTAATACCGAACAGTTCTGGTACGCCTCATATGTTGCGATCAATGATGCTGTAAGAGCGGGAATCCTGCTTGATGACGGCAAGATCGCGGAAGCGCGGGATATAATTGAAATGTATAAGGACAGCGATTTCTTTTCGGTTCCGATATATGCCGACATCATGACCCGCGATTTTGTTCTGCCCTATTATGAAACAGCCTGTAAGCTTGCTGCATATGAAGGAAATGATGCTTATCTCCTTAAACTTCTGGACAGGTGTTCCAAAGCCGGCTCGCAATACGGCTTCAAAAGAAAAGTACTGAGCATCATACTTGACATTCTGAACGGAGATTACGATCTGTCGGCAGATACGCAGAAATTGCTTAATGAAAAAACCCTCCTTATCTATTCAGGGATAACAAAGGAACAGAGTGATGAATATGCCGCAATGATAAATTCACCGCTCGAAAACGGAATTCAGGAACAGCGGGATATTGAGGAGAATCAGCATGAAAGGACAGTAGAGCTCAGGATATTTATTCTGGCAGCATTTCTTTCGGTTATCATAATAATCGTTCTGGTTCTTGTCATAAGGCACAGCCTTACCGATCCTCTTACAGGTATCGGCAACCGCCGCGCACTGGATCATTACCTGCTGTTACTGAGGCTGTTCGGCATAAACATACATGCTCTTATGATCGATGCGGACGATTTCAAGAATGTAAATGATACCTACGGACATGATCAGGGTGATGTCGTCCTCAAGCGGATAGGCGCGCTCCTTAAAGCCATGCAGACCGTCAGAAACCGGGGCTTCAGATATGGCGGCGAGGAATTTGTGATGGTCATAAAAAGTCTTGACAGGAATACCGCACTGCGAATAGCCGAGAATATACGGCGGGATATGGAATGGCAGACCTGGGATTTTCCGCGCAGGGTAACTGTAAGCATAGGTGTTTCATCAGGAAATGCATCCATGGATACCGTCCGCCTTGCCGATGAATGTATGTATCATTCCAAGGCGAACGGAAAGAATGCCGTATCATACGAATCAAACGGGAGAAAGATGAAGCTGTAAAACCCTCTAAATATGCAGCAGATGCGTTGCTATCGTGAAATAGATGGCAAGAGACAGCGCATCGACGATCGTTGTAATAAAAGGCGAAGCCATAACCGCAGGGTCGAAGCCAATCTTCTGAGCGAACATAGGCAGGGTACAGCCTACGAGCTTGGCAAAAAGCACTGCAAGAAGAAGCGTGAGACATACGACCAGCGCAACAGGTACCGATACCCTGTCAATAAGCATTATCTTCACGAAATTGGCTACAGCAAGAGTGAGCCCGCACAGGGCTGCTACTCTGATCTCCTTCCATATAACCCTGAGCATATCTTCGAATTCTATCTCATTAAGCGACAGACCACGGATGATCGTAACCGAAGCCTGCCCTCCCGCATTTCCACCCGTATCCATAAGCATCGGAATAAAGGCCGTAAGTACGATATATGTCCCCAGCGCATCCTCGTAATGCGTGATTATCTTGCCTGTTACAGTGGCTGAGATCATGAGAAGCAGCAGCCACGGTATCCTCTTCTTCCACGTTTCGAATACACCGGTCTTCATATACGGCTTGTCCGTGGGAAGGATGGCCGCCATCTTCTCGATATCCTCCGTTGCCTCTTCCTGCATGATGTCGACAACGTCATCGATGGTGATGATACCGACAAGTCTGTTCTCATTATCCACAACCGGCATGGCAGTGAAATCGTACTTGGAAAACAGCTTGGCAACCTCTTCCTGGTCGGTCATGGTATTTACGGAAATGATGTTATCGTTCATGAAGTCCCCGATAACCTCATCCGACCTTCGAAGAAGCAGATATCTTAACGAAACGGTTCCGATAAGATGGCGTTCCGTATCCAGGACATAACAGATATTGATCGTTTCCTTGTCTATTCCGGTCCTGCGTATACGTTCTATCGCCTGAGCAACGGTCAGGTGCACCTTCAGGTCTACGAACTCGACCGTCATTATACTTCCGGCGGAATCCTCAGGATATCTTAACAGATGGTTTATATCCCTTCTTGTTTCCGCGCTGGCGTTGGCAAGCAGCTTCTTCACCACTCCTGCCGGCATCTCCTCCATAAGGTCTGTCGCATCATCGGCCATCAGGTTATTTATGATGTTCGCAGCCTCCCTGTCTGTCAGGGCAGTGATTATCATCTGCTCTGTTTCTATAGACAGGTACGCAAATACATCTGCCGCCATCGTTTTGGGCAGAATCCTGAATACTCTTATCAGTTCATCCTTTGGTAATTCTTCTATTACGGCAGCTATATCGGCTTCCTGCAGTTCAGCCAGCTCCTGGCGAAGCTTGGTATACTGCCTGCTGTCAATAAGTTCCTTGATCTCTTCCATAGACATGACGATATCCTCCTTTTACTGTTCCCGATATAATGTCGCGGGATGGTAGTTTCTATTGGCGCGTGATGAGGCACATCAGATGTCTGTTTGACTTTACTCTTCTTCATAGAAACCACCTCCTTTCTCACTGCCCACGATTTTATATCGTGGGAGCCCGTCGGCTTTGAGACATCAAAGAAATCCGTCAGGATTTCCACATCTCACTGCCCACGACTTTATATCGTGGGAGCCCTTTTCTAAGCTAAAGGAAAATATCCTTGAAATGAAAATTCAGCGGACCGTCATTAACACAGCCCACTGAATCAGTTTATCAAACCAAAAAAATATCGTCAACCGCAAAATCACAGCTTTCCTGCCAATCACCGGGACAGATTTCCATGCTTTCTCATGCAATCAGCTGTTCTATGCCTCTGCTATGTTTTCCGGATTAGCCGTATCATATAAAACCTGTGCATGCGATCATCTCTTCCTTTCGGGATAACGCTCGTAGTACAGTCTCTTGTCCTCATACATATTCTCATCGGCATGCCGCAGCGCAGTCCTGACATTCCTGCTGTCCGGTTCATGGCTATATCCCAGCGCAAAAGAAACGCCCTCATACTTCGCTTCAGCCAATCTTACAAGCTCAACCATGTTACGCAGTTCATCTTCTCCCATGCCTTCGACAATTATCGAGAATTCATCGCCTCCGGCTCTGAAGATCGTGCGTTCGTCAAATACCTCCCTCAGTGCATTGGCTGCATTTCTCAGAAGTTTATCTCCGGCGCTGTGTCCCTCACGGTCGTTCACTACTTTGAGTCCGTTCAGATCCGCGAATACCACTCCGACCGGATCCGGTTCTTCATTCTCACGGGTACACAGACTGTCTACATAATTATTCATCTCGTTACGGTTCATCACTCCCGTAAGCATATCCCTGGAACTTAAAATCCTAAGCCTGTCGACAAGAAGATAGTTACCAAGCTCAGACCCCAGGATAAAAGTCGTAAGCTCAAGCGTTTCTTTAATATCCACAGCTTTATCCGCATTAAAATTCAGAGCCCAGATATATCCCAACAGCTGATCCTGTGATTTCAACGGAAACAGCGCAATAGAACCTGCTCCGGCACCTACAAGGGATGCATGCCATACAGGGTTGCGTTCCTTTACAACCTCCATATCCTGCTCATTCTTGGCAAGCAGGCAATTGCTCCCTGCTATCGTATCCTCCCAGGAATCCGCAATATCATAGAAGCTTTCATCCAGATATGTTTCCATCGGAAGCAGTGTGGAGCCCTCCGCAAATGCCTCGCACATAACACTGCAGGTTCTTTCATACGCATCCATTGTCAGGATACAGCAGTGCTCAGCATCACACAGCTCACGAATATCCTCTATCACATCCTGTATTGTTCGTTTGAAATCTCCCGTACCTCTTAGTTTGATACAGGTCTCGAGTACTGCCGACGCCTTTTCCCCGGATATATTGGACATTCTTTCAGAACATGCCTCGAAATTGATCTCCATGATATACATACAGTGTTTTATATTTCCCATATCGGGTTCCACCGGAAGAAAAGTCATATTGAACCAGACCGGGATTCTGTCAGGATGAACATATGAATGAAGGCATTTCTTCTTTACGGCTGCATTATAGCATGCATCCTCAAAGTTAAGATCCCTTGTAAGATATTCGGTATACTCGGCATTGGGCGTAAATCTGTCGGTCAGCATCTCTGTACCCGGAGAAGGATGCTCAATTGAATCTATATATGCCTTATTGCCTGTTACTATTCTGAATTTACCCCTCTTTCCGTCACCCAGATCCTCCACAGATACAATACATGCCATGACTCCTATGCCGTCAACCACCTTCTGATACTGCTCTATATCCACTTCTCGTAACACCTCTTTCATCGAAACTCCAATTTATCTGACTGATTTGAACATGTTCATAATACACTGTATTTATTTAGTATATCATGATTAAAATGCCAATACTATCCTTTTAAGTAAATAAAAAAAGATCCCTGATGAACCGACCTTTTATGGCTCATTCAAACAATCCCATCACATGACCTCAACAGATGACAATATAAAAAACCTATGATATTATGAAATAATACCACTACAATAACCATCCACCACAGTAAACATTTCCAGTGGATATATAACAAAATTCCGGGAGGTCTATGATGAGCAAAAAACTTTATCTAAGAATTCTTGCGGTCTTTATGGCTGCAGCCATGGTTTCATCCTCTAATGTTTCTGTCGCTTACGCGGCAGCTTTGGATATGTATCCGGATGGACAGCCGGTACTGTCATCCGAAGACACGGACATACTTACAGAGGATACACTTATCACGGACGATCCTTTATATGAAGGGTCATCCGATAATCTACTGTCACCGGATGATCCGCAACCGTTAAAGGAAGTTGAAAATATCACCTCGGTAAATCCACAAGATGAAGGTGCTGCCTCTCCTGATACAGAAGAAGGTAATTCGCCTTCACCCGATACGGATGAAGAAAACGCCGGACCGGACAATGTCAGTACATCCGTTGTTTTTAATGGAATGCCGGAGGGCTTCTCTTTAAGTGATAAACAGCTAAAGGAGAAGGTCGGACTGCGTTCGCATAAGGTTCCGGATACCTTAAGACAGTTGGAAGCCGGATATGACTATGTTGCGAATGAGTTCGTATATCTGACAGATACGGAGGAAGAGGCTGCCCTTATAGCCGCCGCTTATAACTCTTCATTAATCGACTATAGTGACGGAGTAGCAGTGGCTAAGCTCCCCGAGGGTATCTCCGTCACAGATGTTATCGATGCAGCTGCATATGACGG
>JAILNV010000102.1 GCA_024691125.1 Lachnospiraceae bacterium
TGATGGGATCAAGACGGTAAATCCATTCGATTTTTTCATAGCCACAGCCCAGGTGATCTCCAACGCACCTGCCAAAAACAAATAGAGCCACTTCATATAAAAACCTCCTTATAACAAAATACGCCATTTCCTTACCTGCTAAGACCTAATGGTAAAGAAATGACGTTAATCCCACTACTCGGTAGCAATGGGCGTCTGTTTATTTCATTGCTCAATAAAATATACTCATAAAGACCATTTCTGTCAATCGAAATCACAGTGTTCCAATCTTTTCAATCAAAACATCACACCAATCTTGTATCGTAATAACCGCCAGTAAGACAACCATAATTGCCGCAAAGATCAGCGACATGAGAAATACATCCGACCATCTGTAAACGGTAGAATAAAACCAGCTGTTTTGGATTAGATTCCGGCAATCATATATATTACTCTAAAGGATGTTGATAATAGCATCTAAGAGAAGCCTTTCACTACAGATACATTTATAAGGGCTCATATAAAGGCGTTTGAGTTCTTCGGTGGGAATGTAGTGAAGTTTGCCAAGCATGGAACCACATATCAAAGACCGGATGAAGTATTCGCCCTCGAAAGAGAATACCTGGTTCCGCTCTCTGAGTACAGCTTCAAAGCTACTGATGATTACAGTATAGATTATCCTGTCCGCAAAGACAACCTAGTTCTTTACCAGGGAAACAGATATCGTGTGCCCGTGGACACCTATCATCAAGGGGTGCGGGTATATATAGTCATAGACGAGGAAGCGGGTAAGGTGTCCATAACCGATACCGTCACCGGCGAGATATATGCCACACATCCAGTATGCCATGAAAAAGGCAAGATAATAGGACACTCACAACGATCTGAACGTGATAAAAGCAAAACTGTTATAGAGCATCTATATAGTATCATTTACAGTTACCAGTCAATCACATCAAAAAACTCTTCAATATTGCTGACTTTTCGACCAAGCATGTCCTCATAAAACTCTGTCGATCTTATGCTTATCTCAAAAGTCTTTTTCTTAATCTCATATCTGTTTCTTACCAGCTTTTCCTGCACGCGGATAGTATTCAGCATCTTCTCAAAAGACTTTTTACCTGTATTTAAGAACTCATAAACATCCTTGTCATTCTTAAAGGCATCCAGATTCTTGTATCCCCAGTTCTTCACAATATAATTCTTTGTATCCTGCCCCTTGTATTCTTCATCATGAAGACAGGCTATATATTCAAAGTCAGGATTGTTGGCCACAACAAAGATCGGTGTATTCCCCTTATCGTTCTGGATTTGACAATGTTCAAGAAGCTTCAGAAAATTCTCCTTCTCACCCGAAACTGTTGTGATCCTGTCAGCATCCACAATAATAAACCTGGCAAGATAGTTTGTCTGAGCTTCCTTCTTTATCTGTCTCAGGAAATTGGAATATCCTCCGCCATGCATATTTATGGGTTTCAGAACAAGCTCAACTCCCTGATTCTTTCTCATCTTCTCGGTATAATTATATTCAGTATCACCTTCGCAGAAAATGGCATACCGCTTTTTTAGTATGCGTTGCTTTCTACTCAAATGCTGTACCTCCCAGGATTCCCTTCATATAGAATTCGTAGACCTTTGTATTTTCATATCGGACATCAGGGAAATCCGCAAGTGAATACAGTTCTGATGTCAGACTGTCTTTACTCTTTGTAACAAAATAAATCTGCTCCTTCATATAAGTCTTCAAGTCCAAATGCAGCACATTATGTGTGGAAAAAATAAATTGTCCGTGATGCTCAGCACCATTCACAAAAGCTATCACTCTATCAGAAAGGATTGGATTAAGTACCCTATCCATCTCGTCAGCAAAAACAACCCTGTTCTCATATACTACGCGAAAAATCTGAACCGACCAGGCAAAGAACTCCCTTACACCTGTTGAATCCTGCTGAAGTTCTCTTCTGATTTCATGCCCGTCTGCGTCCTTTCGGATGATAAGCGTCTTTCCATAAGGCCTGTCCTTATCCACCTCAATACTGCAGATGCTGTAATCTACCATACGGAATATTTCCATGAAACGAGGATCGTTTAGCACTTTTATATCCTCGTCCCTTCCTGCAGGATTATTGTCTTTATCCTCCGGTACAGCTCCTGGGAGAAGTATGTTCTTAAACCAGTCTACTGCCTCAATAGCATCCTTGTTTCCCAAGAGCGCCAGTTTGCTGACAAAAAGCCCATAGCTGTTATTGCTGTTTTTTAAGACTGCCATCAATTCTCCGGCCTTGCCTTCTTTCCTTACATACTTTCCGTCAGTTCCTCTCTCAATATCAAAGAGGCATGAAAAAACCGCCTTCCGCTTGTTTTGTTTAGAAAGACCTTCTTTGACGATCCCTGATCTGTCAATGTCCAGAGTATACCTATATATGTAATCTGACCCTGATATAAATGTAACTTCAAACCGTTGAACAGGATTACTCTCTGTAAGAGAACTAGTTGCATTAACATATGCGCTCACAGATTGAACCTGAGAATTAACATCCACCAGACTCTTAAGAAACTTCAGGCTTCCGATAAAATTAGACTTTCCACCTGCATTCTCACCTACAACAACTGCTGTCTTCAGCAGGTCATATCCGACATCCGTAGAGGTATAATTGTCCGGAAATCGCGTCTTAACCTTTCCTGTTGAAGCCTCCATACTAAATTCGCTTTCGATATTGAATGAGCAGAAATTGTTAAAGGTAAATTCAATCAGCATCTTTAATCTCCTTTCACATATCTACCATCACTCTTGTAGTATAACACAAAAATCTTTGTGTAAACCAGATTTCTGTTTTAGGCGAAATTTTTTTGGTGTTTTTTCTATTATTTCAGTCCTAAAAGCAGAAAATTTACACTTGGTCAGTAATTCAGTCTCCTCCTGATTATCATACCTCTGCAATGCACCTTAGCTGTTTCAATGCAATCCTCCTCATTTCGGGCAATTGTATATTTTCCATCAGTTCATACATCTTCCTCCATCCAGCCTGCAACCTTGTCCTTCTGCCTGTTCTTCAGATCCTTGTAGCGTTTATTCATCTGAAGGAGCTTGCCATCAACCATCTTATGCTTGCTCATATGCTACTTCCTTAATAATCCTTATCAAAACTGCAAATTATTCTTTTCTATATAGTTCTGAATCTTATCCCTGACATTTACAGACATATTTCGCTTATACTTATCTTCATAATGCCCTCCATTAGGTTTATATCACACTACTCTATCAACTGTTCAATATATAATAGCTATTTTATATATCCTCAATCTTTAATTCTGGTTTTCTTCGTACATAACCTATATTTCCCGTTTGCGATAACCACGTTGATCGGCTCAATCTCAATCCTCTCCCAAAACTTTTCAACAACATAAGGCTCATTAGCGATATAGTCATCCAGCTCCTTACAGCTCTCGAAGTCCATGATAAGAGCAGATCCTTTCATCTTCCCCTCATCATCAAGCAAACCTCCGGCGCTGATGATGTGCCCGCTCAATTTTTTCATTCCTTCCAGATCACGGGGGCGTACTTCCATACGCTTATACAGTTTTCCTTCGCCATCATATGCTCTGATCAGAAATTGCATGATACCATCTCCCTACTCCAATCCTACAGCACTTTCATCGGATGCCACCGAAGGCAGTCACCGGATACAAGCGAATAGCGGATTCCGTGTTTCTTTCCTCGAATACTATCATTAAACCTGGTCTCGCCATGGCAATGTCCGTAGATCACCTGTTCCGCTCCATATTTCTCTGCCATATTTGTAAAAATACTCTTATTCTGAAGTACATTTGTCGGAGGATAATGCAGAAACATGATGAACTTTCTGTATCCGTCTGAAATAGCACTCTCAAATGATTCTTTCAAGCGTTCTGCCTCCCTGCCAACAAGTTTTTCGGCATGTTCCGCTTCTTTTTCGTCCCATCCGCATACATGTCCGTATCCATCCAGATAAAATGGTCCTTCAAAGGTGTATCCCTTGGTTCCTACCAAAGCATAATCTTCGTATGCGAAATAATTATTCTGCATAAATTCCAGTTTTCCTGCATAAAGCTCATTTAATCGTGCTGTTTTCTTTACATCCCAGAACATATCATGATTTCCCCGAAGTAATATCTTCCTTCCGGGGAGATCACAGATATATTCCAAATCTTTTTCTGCTTCAGCAAGATTTTTTCCCCAGCTGTGATCACCAACAAGTACCAGTGTATCCTCCGGCCTGATCAGCTTTTCACAGTTTCTGCGAAATATCTCCTCGTGGTTTTGCCAGACCTTGCCTTCAATCTGATTTTTAGCTTTTAATTCGGAGCCAAAATGCAAATGCAGATCTCCGATCGTATAAAGACTCATTAAAAACTACACCATCCTGTTCATATTAATGATGCTGCAAATATCCTGTTGAGTGCATTCCAATCCTTGTTGTGATCATCCTCCAGACTATCCGCTATCTCCTTCTGTTTTGAGATTTCTGTCTCTATAAAGTGCAGAATTACAGGCATCGTTCAACTATTGATTCCTTTTACCTGAGTCCTT
>JAILNV010000108.1 GCA_024691125.1 Lachnospiraceae bacterium
CTGTTCTTAACAAGGATCTGAACGAGGTCTCTCATGATGTGCTTGCAGTCGTTAACTCCTCTTAAGAGTACGGACTGGTTGCCGAGAGGGATATCTGCGTTATCTCAAATGTACTCATTACAAAGGCAGTGCTTCCAAACAAAAAGATCTATGTGGATGCCAAAGGATGTGCCGGGGTAACAAAACAGGCTAATGATACAGCATTAAGTGCAATGAAAGCCTGCCACATAAAGATTGAGAATGAATTGTGAGGTGACAGAAAGATGAAAAATAGTAGGCAGTGTCCAAAGTGTGGTAGAAATAACAGTGTGATGATACAAAACGATGGTCATCCTGATGGGACATATGGTAATAACATAATGTGTGGAACAACTACTTTATAGAAGTCGGCACCTCAATGTAGAAAAGATATGAGCCAAATTACAGATAAAGAAAAATCATACGGAGGATGTTGATAAGTGGATATAGATAAGAAAAACGGATCCGTGAAGATAGAAGACACGGATATGTACTATATATCCTTTGGCAGAGGAAAAAAGAAGTTGGTCGTACTTCCGGGGTTGTCTGACGGGTTGGCAACCGTTAAAGGAAAATCTATGATCTTGGCAGGAACCTATAAGCGATTCTTTGATGATTATACAGTTTATATGTTCAGTCGAAAGAATAAGATGCCAAAAGACTATTCCATACGGGATATGGCACGAGATCAGGTGATTGCAATGAAAGAGTTGGAAATAGAAAAGTCATCTGTACTTGGGGTATCCCAGGGCGGTATGATAGCTCAGTATATAGCGATTAATTATCCTGAAATTATGAACAAACTGATCCTTGCAGTGACTGCCCCGTATGCAAACTCTGTAATAAATAACTCCGTTTTAGGCTGGATCAAAATAGCAGAGAGAGATGACCATGTTTCCCTGATGATTGATACGGCCGAAAAAATGTATTCGGAAGCTTTTCTTAATAAATTCGGAAAACTGATACCTCTGATGGCTAAAATAACCAGGCCGAAAAGTTACGAGCGTTTTTTTAGAAATGCGTATGCGATACTTGAATTTGATGCACGGGAAGAATTATATAAGATCAACTGCCCTACACTGATCATTGCCGGGGATGATGATAAAACAGTGGGCAAAGATGCCTGTAATGAACTTAATCAGAAAATTAAGGGAAGTGAAATCTTCGTGTATGAAGGACTCGGTCATGGGGCGTTTGAGGAAGCAAAAGATTTTTATGACAGAGTTTATGATTTCTGTCAGAAGTGATCAATACATAAATCAAATTTTAAAAACTTAGTGTTTTACAATGGCAAGGTATATGCTTGATGACTATGCAAATGTCGAGGAAGCAATCAAAAAAACAGAAACCAGCATTCTTGTACCGGAAGACTGGCAGGACTGCTACAGGCGGCGATATCACTATATATAAAACATGGCTTTGAGGAGTGTGAGACATATTATCATAATCCTATGGATGATGTGATATACATGCGTAAAGCACTTTAATCTTCAGGATATCTGATTAACGGGAGGACAAAAAGTAGAAATCAAGCGAGTTGAGGAAATTGACAGAATAGACGAATTCATAAATGTAGCATTTTCAGAGTATGCTGCTGATTGTGATGTAGCACTTAACTTCGAAGAGTTTTGTTTTGTGGCAGAAGATGATGGCAAAATAGCACTTACAACATTTGGGTTTCAGGCACCAGAGTTTTATAAAAACTTGGATATGAATTGGAATTTGTCCGGAAGGACAATGATTCTAAGCTTAGCAAGTATTTTTATTTGAAGAAGATATGTATATCTTTGGGATAATCGAGGATAAAAATGTATAAACAGATACTTTAAGAGTCGCTTTCCGCGGATGGAAGCATTACACAGCAATATAAAACGAAAAATGGTCAAATGTCTGAGACGGAGGTAAAACATGCTATTAACTTTCATTTATTCCATAGTAGTGATAATTGTTCTGAGCTTTTTGTACAAAAAGACGATTGATTGGGAATATCCTCTTAAGATATCAAGAGCACAGGCAATTCTACCGATAGGTCTTGGTATTTTATCCTTGCCGCTTTCTTTTATTATTTTTTTGTTCATCGGATACATATGTCATAATCTGTTTGGCTTTTCAATTGGTGACGGACCGCTTCTTTTAGCCAGTTTCATCTCGGCTTTGTTGGCAGCTGCATTGAATGAAGAGCTGGCAAAACTGATATTAATTCTGGTAGTGATCGGTATTTTCAGAAAAAACTTAAAAAATGTATATGAGTACATTCTCATAGGGGGAGCGGTTGGTTTTGGTTTTACCATCGTAGAAGAATACGTTTACGGTTCCGGGATTTCTTCCATGATTGTGCGTGTGGCGACCGTAACCTTTCATATGATGCTTGGATTTGCTATGGGAAGGCATCTCGGACTGGCAAGGTATAACAAGGTTACAGGCAAGGGATCGGTATGGAAGGAATATCTTCTTGCCTATTTTGTTCCTGTTGCCGTTCACACGATCTATGATACCTTAGCTGTAAATAAACTGATAACTGCTGAAGATGAATTGACGCAGGTCTTCGGTATAATTATGGTTGTCGTAGCGATAGTGCTCGCATTTGCGCTTCAAGTGTATGTATTTAAGAGGCTGAGGAAGAATGCGGGAACACTGACGGCTCTTTCGGTTCTTCAAAACAGCTGAAGAAGAATTTTGTAGCGGAATAGAGGTACATCTGTATCTGATAAGTATGATATCAAATATGTCAAGGATAACAGATACTTATCTCCGATATGCCTGTTGCTACGGCAGTATCATATTTTCCAATACTGGGCATGTTGATGATACCTAAAACGATCTGTTATATCCTTATCGTGAGGAGCTTTTACCGATACAATAAGGAAAAAAGATTGTATGTTAAAAAAACAGGTCTTAAGAAATGAAGATAACAGGGCTTGCAGGAGCACGTTTTGTGACTGCATCAAAAAAGATGACAGAAGCTCGGAATATATCTGGTAGACCTATAAAGGGGTAAGAATGAGTGACGACTACGATTACGATGATTATGATGAATATGATGCAGAGGACGAGGAAGACCTTGAGGCACTCTATGTAATGGGAATGCCGGATGATAAAGCGGTCCGAAGTAACAAGAACAAGGGCGGTGGGTGCCTGACTACAGTTCTTACTTTTCTGTTGATACCTGCTGTGGTGATTATTATGGCTTTTTCTTTGCTTGGATGTGGAATGCGGAAACCGGATGGAGATGGCATGGTTAGAGAGCCTTTCTATGCGCAGATATCACAGGATGAAGCCAAACTCATGATGAAAGATGATGACGGACACGTGATCGTTGATGTGCGTAGGGCTGATGAATATGCTCAGGGACATATCCCCGGAGCTATCCTGATACCCAACGAGGAGATAGGAACCGAACCACCGGAAGAGTTGCCGGATAAAAACCAGATCATATTGGTTTATTGCCGCACCGGGAGAAGAAGTAAGGAAGCATCGCAGAAACTGGCAGAAATGGGGTATGTGAATGTGTATGAATTCGGTGGGATAGAAGATTGGACGGGAGATATCGTCACGGACGATGCA
>JAILNV010000166.1 GCA_024691125.1 Lachnospiraceae bacterium
CCGATACTGCTTACCAGCTGCTCATGCGATTCGAGAGTCCTGTCATTATAGGTCTTCTCCCTGATTATCAGAAATCTTATCCTGTTATAGTGAGCCATCGTATTTGCCACAAGCTCTGCTGCCAGTTTCTGTCCGGCCACAAAATATGTGACTGCATGAAATTCATTATCGTATCTTAAATAATCATAGGTTTTGAACGGGTCATCCATTTCACCGGATATTTCTTCCATCTGCCTGCAGTATTCCCGCATTTTCCGGATGTCATCCTCGGAAACGTTTTCAAACAGTCCGTCCACCACGCCCATCTCAAGGGCTCTTCTTACAAACCACTCCTGCTTTGCCCTGTTCTCATCTATCTTTGAAACAACAGAACCGACCTGTGGGTATATATCAACCAGTCCCTCGGTCTCTAGCTTAACAAGAGCCTCTCTTGCCGGAGTACGGCTTACATTATATCTGTCAGCTATCTTGGCAGCCGACAGCACCTCACCGGGCATCAGAGACAGAGTCATTATATCCCGCTTAAGGTTTTCGTATGTCAGCGCATTCAAAGATTCAACCATTTGTACCTCCCCGGAATTGTTCTGTCTTCTAGATCATCAGATTCCGAAATATCTTTTCGCATTATTGTAGGATATGCCTTCAACAATCCTCTTAAGTGCCTTCTCATCGCACGGATATTCGCCGTTCTCAACCCAGCCACCTATAAGATTGCACATTATCCTTCTGAAATAATCATGTCTTGTGTAAGACAGGAAGGATCTGGAATCGGTAAGCATTCCTATGAAGTTGCCAAGGAGCCCCAGGTTAGCAAGTGATTTCATCTGTTCTTCCATACCCGACTTCGTATCATTGAACCACCACGCCGGTCCATGCTGTATCTTACCGGGAACCTCAGATGACTGGAAGCATCCGAGGATAGTTCCTATCTGCTCGTTATCAGCCGGATTAAGCGAGAAAATGATCGTCTTGGGAAGTTCGTCCGTCATATCAAGCTCGGACAGAAGGTTTGCCACGCTTCCGCCGCAGGTATTCTGAGCGATCATATCATAGCCTGTATCCGGACCAAGCTTTTTAAACATCCTTTCATTCATATTCCTTAAGCATGAATAATGCAGCTCCATTACGATATTATGCTTATGATATGCCTTACCCAATGCAACAAGAACAGCGGTCTGATAGCCCTCAGCTTCCTCAGGGCTCACGGGCTCACCGTTCATTGCTTTTTTGAAAGCAGTATCGCATACCTCCATAGGCAGCTTTCTGAACGGAACATAATCAAGACCGTGATCTGAGGCAAGACATCCGCGGGATGCAAAGAATTCCACCCTGTTTACCAGCGCGTCTATTACATCCTGCGTTGAATCAAGGCTCTTCCTGCCCACAGCTTTGGCAAGGCTTCCAATATACTCCTTAAAGCCCGGCTTTGAAATATTGATGGCCTTATCCGGTCTGAAGGAAGGTCTCACAAGGAAGTCAACGCTTTCATCCTTTGCTATTTTTTCATGCCATTCAAGCGAATCGACCGGATCATCTGTTGTACCCACATAAGCAACATTGCTCTGTCTGATCAGTCCTCTGGCCGACATCGAAGGATCGTTCTTCAGTCTGTCATTGCATTTGTTCCATATTGCTTCCGCATTATCTGCATTTAACGGCTCGGTAACACCGAAATACTTCTTAAGTTCAAGATGGCACCAGTGATACATTGGATTACCTATAGCCATGCTGAGCGTATCCGCAAAGCCCTTAAACCTTGCAAGCTCATCCTTTCTTCCGGTCACCTCATCGTCAGCCATGCCGTTTGATCTCATAAGACGCCACTTATAATGATCTCCGTAATAGCTTCCGTCAGCCTGCTTCCCCCCGAACCACACATCTCCGAGACTGTCAAATCTGACATCTTCATATATTTCCCTCGGCGAAAGATGGCAATGGTAATCTATTATAGGAAGGTTTTCTGCATAATCATGAAACAGATGCTTCGCCGTATCATTTCCCAATATAAAATCATCATCCATAAATCTCTTCATTTAAGCTTACTCCTCTTATCCGATTGCTTCATAAATATTTATTCCCTGTATATCTTTCCGTTAACGCTGAACTCTTCCCGATGCGTCGCCGCCGGCAAGCTTCTTTACTTCATCAACGCTCACTCTGTTGAAATCACCCTCAACCGAATGCTTTAATGCTGATGCTGCCACTGCGAATTCAATTGCATCCTGTGTCGAATATCCGTTAACCAGTGAGTAGATAAGTCCTCCGCCGAAGCTGTCGCCTCCGCCCACTCTGTCAACAATATGTAAATGATACTGCTTGGAGAAACAGTAATCCCTGCCGTCATAGAGCATTCCCTGCCAGTCATTGTCATTGGCGGATATTGAAGTCCGAAGCGTTATTGCCACCTTTTCAAAGCCGAACTTATCTGCAAGCTGCTTAGCTACCGACTTATATCCCTCGGTATTAAGCTTTCCACCCGTAATGTCGCTTCCCTCCGCCTCAATGCCGAACACATCCTTGGCATCTTCTTCATTGGAAATACATACATCCACATACTCGCATAACTTTGTCATTGCCTCTCTTGCCTGTTCCCTCGTCCACAGCTTTCCTCTGTAATTAAGATCACAGCTTATCTTTACACCATGTGCATGAGCTGCCTTGCAGGCATCAAGACATATATTTACGAGGTTTTCACCAAGAGCGGGTGTAATACCGGTGAAATGGAACCAGTCCGCTCCTTCGAATATCTTATCCCAGTCAAAATCGGAAGCAGATGCCTCCTGGATAGACGAATGTGCCCTGTCATAAATACATACGCTGCCTCTCTGCGAAGCTCCCTTTTCAAGGAAGTAGATACCAACCCTGTCACCGCCTCTTGCGATATAGCTTGTATCCACGCCAAAATATCTCAAGCTGTTGACAGCAGCCTGTCCTATTGCATGCTTCGGAAGCCTGGTAACATATACGGAATCCATGCCGTAATTGGCAAGCGATACCGATACATTAGCCTCTCCGCCGCCGAAGGTTGCCTGCATCTGGTCATCCTGAAAGAACCTGTAATAGCCGTTAGGCGCCAGCCTTAGCATTATCTCACCAAAAGTTACGATCTTTCCCATCACTTATCCTCCTGTA
>JAILNV010000188.1 GCA_024691125.1 Lachnospiraceae bacterium
TAATTTATTCAATTTTGCCGCCTGTCTACCTAAACCCTTGAAAGTGATCTGAACAGTCAGTACAATCAAGAATGAGATTCTATATGACGGCGTTGCCTTATGAAACCATCCTAGTTATCCAAGCCGCTTCATCCCTGGTCAAAGAAAAAGGACTGCGCCTAAAAAACTTCGCTTTTTCAACGGTTTCCCGTGTTAGGCTTATTTTGTCACAATCATCTCCGTTCTTAAGAAGCAGTTCCTGAAAGACCTTCTGGGCATTAACCCTTGTCCCGTTCGATGACCTTAAGTCCCTTATATACCAGTTATCACCTCTCAGCTCAAGCTCACAATGCCTTCCGGATACGGAATCATCATTATTTATAACAATATCACACAGATTCTCTGATCTTCCTATTATAATGCTGTCATCGCATACTGCCCTGTATAGTCTGGTAGGATCCGAACAGTCCTCCAGAACAATGCTCTTACCCTTATCCTCCTGATCAAGCAGCCGTGTCGCATTACAGCCTTCATCCAGCTTATACGTCAGACAATCATAATCCTCTGCCGCTTCTGCTATTCCGGCCTCCATTTTTATGCTTTCTTCAAGAGATGTAAATGAACCACACTTTTTTTTCCCCGGATTTCTGCTCTTTCCGGTCAGCCTGAAAACCATAACAGCAAAAAGGACTGCCGTAAGAAGGCCTACTGCTGGAATGATCACATTAAGGCTTACCCTTCCGGTTTCCGGATTACCGTTCTTTCTTATTATAGGTGTGGTTTCGGAATGTTCGGGACTTTCGAATTCTATAATTCCATTATTGCCATAGGCTGCTGCAGACTCTTCTGTGTTTTCTATATATAGTCCGTCTGTATCTGACGTTTCGGATGCTCCGGCTGCCACAGTAACTTCATTTCCTTCCTGTCTTTTATTCCCTATGCTCCCGGTATCTTTGTCTTCTCCTGCTTGTTCACCGGTCTTATCGAATTCACCGGTTTCTGAATTTCCGCCGGTTTCTTCATTCCCACCGGTATTAACTTCTTCCGAAACCGCTTTGCTTTCTTCCGCCGACTTTCTCACATTCTCAATAGCTTTAAGTATCCTCTCTCCCATTATCTGTTCACTGCCGGCTTCTGAACCATCGAACTCAGTCAGCAGAAGCTCACCTCCGCTTATCGTCGCAATGGCGGAAAGATTTTTCGATGCGGATACACTTTTGTTTTCCACGCTCTGAATAACATAAACAGGATAATCCGCTTCCTTAAGCAGGTAATAAAGCTCTTCATTTGCATGCCTTACCGGTTCCTTCTCTTCACCATCCGTAAAAAGAATTATATTCCGGCATGCCACGTCCTGCCTGTTCCAATCCATTATAATATCCGTGAGATTGTCGGTTATATAAGTGTCCCTCTCAATAAGCCCCAGCTTATCCACACTTTCCTTAAGCAGCGCAGTATCGTCTGTGTAATCGGTTATATATTCTATGCCTTCACCGAATGTTGCTATCCTGGCAGAATCTTTATCATTAAGATTATCTGCAATATACTTTGCCGTTTCCCTGCACAATGTGAAATTGGCTTCTCCCACCGATTTGGAATTATCAATCAGTATCAGAGTTTTGTATTCTACTGCCATCTTCCCGTTCCCTATGAGACAACTGCCGTAGCCAGTCCGGCACTTTGTTCCATATTCGCATCTTCTGCAGCCTGGTATTCTCTTGCCATCTCATTGAGATCCGTCACATGCTCCTGTATCATCCTGTTTATTTTCTCAATATCATCCGAAAGTTCGGCAAATTTAGCTCCGTATCCTGATGCTGCTTCTCCCATCCATACCGACTTAAGGCTGGTTACTATTTCGTTCATTTCCTGCGTTAAAGCTCTGATCGTTTTTCCGGTGGAACTGAATTCGGCGGAAGCCTCGATCAGTTTCTCGGGTGTTACCTTCAAAATACCTGTTGCCATATTACATCTCCTTCTTTCATCATCTTACTAATAGTTTCTTGTTGAAGCGGTAGCTATATTCTTATTCTCTGCTTCTTCGTATTTCGCTGCGATTATGAGCAGTGCTTCAATATAGCGTTCTATTACCTGGTGGAACTGATCCATCTGCCCCTTATCCTTGATGAAGGCATTATGAAAGCCTTCATTCGCCTCACCTTCCCACATTGCCTTAAGGCCCTGCTCCGCGGTCTCAAGTGTGTCTACTCCCGATCTGAAACGGGAATTCAATCCTTTGAGCTGCTCAGCCTTCTTTCTGAGTTCAGCTGCCGTAACCTGAAAAAATGCCATTTTTCTCCTCCTTTTTTTGTATATTTAAACACTTTGTGGTTACCACCTTGTATTGCAAATGCTCACCGCTGCCATCTCGGCCGTGTAAATCACGCTTGCCGTTCTGCGGATCATTTCCGCCGTATCCTTAAGAATCTCGGCAGAATCAAACAGTCTGTCCTTAAGAACTTTCGTATTTTTCAGATAATCCATTGCATTCTGCCCCTTCCATGATCTTGTCAGAAGCGTAAGCGCCCTTTCTATCTTTATATTGCTAATATTGCACAGTGTACATGAAAGCTCCTCAAGTTCATCTGCCTGCTCCATCGCCTTTTTAAATTCAATGTCAATCTCAGTCTTCGTGCTGATCATCTCATTCCTCCTATCGTACCCATAACCTCCATTTCAGTCTGCTGATAAACTGAAAGTGCTTTATAAAGAAGCGTATACATAACCTGTATATTGGCTGCCGTCATCTGCATTATAAGAAAATCTCCCAGCAAAGCCCTGCTGTATTCATCATAAGCGGCACCTTCCCACGATATCCCGAGATTTTTAAGCTTATCCTGAAGCAATGATACTTCTTTGTTTATTTTTCCGGCTATTTCTCCCAGCCCTGATAACAGATCATCCATCCTTGTATAAACCGCGCTTATCGGCTGCATCACGACCACCTCCTCCTGATATCGCTCTTATAACCGTTCCGAACCACACTCATAATATATATCCGTATTGCACACAGTGAAGTATTTTGAACCGGTGTGAGCAAACATCTCACGAAATGTACAGAAGTACATCCCCAGTTCTTACGCCATAATCCGAAAGCCTTGCATCTTCAGGTATCACACCGCGTCGCCTGCAGCTTATTACTAATCCATGACTGTCTTTTTCACCCATGATCTGCGCTACGCATCTGCAAAGTTCACATATCTTTATTTCCTTATCAAGCTTTAGCTCTATGTGCTTTTCCCACTGCACAGCATATATTTCTACTATGATCAAGCATATGCTCCCTTCTGTCCTGTTGCGTTACTTATTGTTCCGGTTACAGGATCTCTTCAGACTAGTTGTGTTATCTTATGTTTCCGATCACAAGGTCTCTTCAGTCCTGTTTCATTATCTTATATTTCCGGTTACAGGAGCACTTCTATCCCGTTTCAGCCAGCGGAATGATAATATCTCCGTTACATTCGGTGCTTCTGCTCCTCATAACAGTTCCTCGTCCGGGCGGCTTTACCATGCACTGTTCGGAATAATTCATATAGGAGAAATCAAAAACGTTCTGTTTATCAAGTCCTCCCGCAAGATATATACCAAGACACGCGCTGCGTATCTGCTCATATATCCTTCTTCCCGCCAGGCTTGAATGCCTGCTGCTGTCAAGAGTAAAGAACAGACCTTTACCTTCTGTATTCCTCATTGCTTCGACAATTTCCTGCTCTGCACTTCTGTCATATCCGTCCATATAGAAGTTCTCAAGCACTTCTGAAAGATCATCACATATAACAAGCTCATCCGGCTCACCGGGTAGGTTTTTCTTCTTCATGTATTCGCAGATACCTTTCAAATCCCTGACCGTTACTACTTTAATGCCACACATTTGTGCATAATGCCCGACCACCTTACAGGCATTCGTCTTCCCGCTCTGTGCCCTTCCGGCCACCAGCACGATCCTTATTTTTTTATATGGGATACACCATGGCCTTCCGCTCGAAAGATCATAACCGAAAGGAATGCCTTCATATTTCCTCTGTGACTCAATGCATCTGTCGAGATCTTCAACACATGGATCCTCAGGTATATAAGGAACCGCTTCGGCCGCACTGTCCTTATGGCAGGCATTGATCTCCTTCATTCTTGATTTTATCCATCTGCTTCTTTCCACATCATTGCCTTCGCAGCATAATCCCGTCTGAAATTCGAGTATTTTACTGTCTACCCTGGCCAATCCCCTTCCCGCAATACCTTCATCGGGAAGAATCGGCAGTCTTATCTCTCTTAAGCATTCCGAGTACTGGTATTTATCGTTAAGTCTTAAGCATATTCCGGTCCGGCAGTTCTCAAACAGCCTTGCAGGAATATCCGAACTTCCTATTGACGCGCCGGTTAGAATCGCATAAATACCGTAGCTTTCGCCGGACTTTATTATCTCCTGCATATCTTTATCATACTTAAGCTCTGTTTTCTCCCTGAATGCTCCATAATTATCTATGATGAGCATGACAGCCGGTTCATTTACATCTCCGTACTGCAGGCGTTGTGCGTATCCCACTCCGCCAAAATCAGACCGTCGTTTTTTGATCATCTCTGAAATCATACAGAAAAGATTCTTAAGCTTATCATCGTTCTCTCCGGTTATATAACCGCCCACGAGGTTACTGTCCTTAAAACACGACAGAATGCCGTTACTGTAATCCACGATATAGATATTAAGTTCATCCGGTGTCTTGCCCGCAATGTGTTCATAGATAAAGGTTTGCAGAAAAGTGCTCTTCCCACTGAGCGCGCTTCCGCAGATGACCATGTGGCCTGTTTCTATAAGATCCAAAATAAGATCATCCTGTTTCTGCTCATAAGGAGCATCATATCTTCCCACATTTATCTTAAAATCTCTCCGGTCTTTATCATCCGGACCAACCTGCCTTTCCCTGTCCGGAATCACAATGATATCCTTAAGCGGAGGAAGCCACAGCCGGGATATTTCCGGGAGGCCGGACACTTCATTACATTCATTAAGCAGCTGCATTATTCTGGTAAAATGAGTTATCTTTACAGAACTGCCTTCGTCATTGCCGTTATTACTGCTTTTAAACAACACCTCATGTTTTCTCCGGTATTTATCAAGCAGATATACGGACGGATCCCTGTCGCAGTGTTCTTCATACGTTTCCATCGTATAACCTGCCTGGAAGCTTTCGAAAAGCTCATCATTTCCAACCTGAAGATACGCTCTGCCCGGATTGGAGATATAAGCTGCTTCAGATCTGTGAAGCATATCCATGCTGTCCTGCTTATCCTGAACCCTTAAGCATATACGAAACCTTGAATTGGAGAAAATATTATCATCCACAGTCCCCGAAGGTTTCTGCGTAGCCAGGATAAGGTGTACTCCCAGGCTTCGTCCGACCTGCGCCACACTTATTAATTCCTTCATAAAATCAGGCTCATTGCGCTTTAATTCAGCAAATTCATCGATGATGATAAGTATATGCGGAAGGGGCTCATCTACCCTGCCACTACTGTACAGTCTGCCATAGTCTCCTATCGAATTAACTCCATTAAGCTGAAACACCCTCTGCCTTCTCTCATTCTCACTTCTTATTGACACCATAGCTCTGTGAATAATATTCCCGGACAGATTTGAAATACTTCCCATAAGATGAGGAAGCCCTTCGAACAGGTTAGCCATGCCGCCTCCCTTGTAATCTATAAGGAAGAAACCAATCTGAGTAGGCGGATATCGTATTGCAAGAGAAAGAATAAGAGTCTGCAGCATTTCGCTCTTACCGCTGCCCGTCATTCCCGCGATGAGCCCATGCGGTCCATGTACCTTTTCATGGATATCGAGGTACACGGTTCTTCTGTCTTCGGCCATACCCACCGGAGCACGCAGACTGTTCAGAGTATCATTCCGCTTCCAGTACTGACCTATCATTCCGACTGTAAAGAAATCCGTTTTGAACAGCTCCGGAAGAGTAACCTTCCAAGGTATCGGACTGTGCTTTGCATCTCTTCCGTATCTTAACCCCGCAAGTATACGGACATATTTATCAAGCTCCTCCGGTTGAACACAGTCGAATCTGACTTCCTTTCTGGTTCTCTCCTCGTCCATGTTAAGAAGTCCCCTGAAGGATGCGTTGTTCTGGATAACTGCCGAACACCCTACCGGAAGATCACTGAAATTCCTCGCAAATATGCATATACTTACATTGTCCTTAGCCGCAAGAGACGCTGGTATTTTTCGATGATCATCCGTAAGGATCACAAATCTTAATGCTTCTTTTCCCTCATGTTTCATTATCCTGTCCATGCTGCACAGTATTTCGTCTATCCTTTCAGCATCTGTGCCTACATAGTGTTCGTCATCTCCCTGTGTCTGTGGGAGCCAGTGCATACATTCAACTGCCTGCTCTTTTATTACGTTTTCCGAAAACAGAAAGATCATTTTTACCAGATATGGTTCGGTTATGCCGGCGATCTGCAATGATATGTTTATGAACAGCTGCGTAATATCTTCCGGTTCATCTGCTATAAATCCCAAAAGCCTGTTTTTGCCAAGATCAACACAAACCGGGACATCACAGAGACTTGAATATCGTTTCTTTAAGATTTCCGGAAGTCCTGCCAGTTCATCCGGTACCGTAGTAAACTTTTCTTTAGGTACCTTTATCTGAACATTAAACGGCTGCTGACCCTTTCCTATCCTGTAAGTAAATGCATCTTTATCTCCTCCTGCTCTATTCCATATTCTCGGCTGCTCCGGTACCGCAAACATCTCCCTTACTGTCGGAGCGTTTCTTAGCAACGCATTGGTATTGTACCTGAATTTATCAAGGATGATCCTGTTGCTTCTTTCAATATATTCCCTGTATGAATAAATGCGCAGTGCTTCTTCCTCTGCCTCTGTTCTTCTGCTGTTTCTAATATTGATAACAGCCCACATACAGCCGATCAGCGCAGATGCCACAGCTGTGATAAGACCTGTATACATATAAGCCGAAGTCCCATGCTGCCCGTTTCTTGCAGCAGTAATAATATACATTCCACATCCAAGGCACATGGGGACAGCCATTGTCAATGCAGGACCTATCGTCAGTATCGCCGGCTGCTTTCTTATTTCTTTTTTGGGCGGAGGCGGATCAAGCTCTATATCACCGTCATCTGTACAGACTATATTACGCGGCAAAGGATGAAATTCCCTGTCCTTATCACTGTCTGGGCTAGCATCTTCCGGCCTTTCTGTTCTTTCCAGCCTGACCAGGCAGAGACTTTTGACTCCGCCCTTTCCTTTGCTGATGTTAAGTCTTTGAATACCGATATGATCGTTTAACCACAAGAGACTTATCGGTCCTGCAGTTATTACATCTCCATATTCAACGAAGGCAGCTTCCATCCGGCTTATAAATCTGTTATTAAGATAACAGCCCTCTTTTCCTTTAACATTTAGCCTGCTTCCGTCATCATCCTGCTTTAACAGCAGATGATTCTCTGAAATACATTCTTCTTCCGGACAGCTGATTGTATTATTCAGTCCGCTCCCCAGGGATATTACGTGGCTTCCGTTTACTCTGTAAAAGCGCATCGGCTCCTGTCCGAAGAAGATAAACATCTTTAATTCTTCCTTGTTGACGGTGATCAGCCTCAATTCGGCATCTTCTGAAATTGTGCTGTTACAGGTTTCCAATCTGTTTAAAAATATGATGTATACATTGGAGAGCTCTTCATTCAGGCATATCCCTTTATTTGATATGGAAAGAGAAATAACCTGATCCGAAATGAGATTGAAACTCTCATGTGGAAGCCTTATATCCCTGATATCACTCTGTTCTTCTGAATCCGGTACGGAATAAACAAACTTCTCCAATGCATATGAATTGCAAATATGTACAACTATACGCATAAATACTTCCTTAACTGTTTTCTGACTTTATTTGATTTTACTTATCAACACTTCTTTTGTTTGAATGTGTAACGGTGACTACCGTTCTGAACTGCTCTGAATACGTTTGAGATTCGTATTTTCCAGAAATCAATTTGCGAGAATGAATATAGCATACCACTAATCATTACGCAAGGCCCAAATGTGACTTTGTAACATATTCGTAATAACTGCACAAAAGAAAGAGCGAAGTTTTGTACAGGTTTCACAAGCAAAAAACCCTCGAATAGCTTTCGCTTTTCAAGGGTTCTTATAAGTGCTGCTAAGCAGAATCGAACTGCTGACCTCATCCTTACCAAGGATGCGCTCTACCGACTGAGCCATAGCAGCAAAATTGACACTTAATCAGTATATCTTTATTTTATGATATAGTCAATAATTATTTTTAAGAATTATCCTCTTTATCTTTAGCTTCAGTCTTTGAATTGCATTATCCGTTGACTTTTCATCCTTCCCGAGCACTCTTGCTATCTGCACATAAGACATACCTGTTATATAAAGGTCAAGAACCTGTTTCTCGAACTGGCTCAGGCTCTCCTCTATCTGCTGTTCCAGTATATCAACATTTTCCCTGTCAATTATCATTTCCTCAGGGCTCCTTCCACCATCGGAGCTGAGGGAATCGATAAGATACTTCTCGTCTTCATCGGTATTGTCAGATGTATTCTTGTAAAGAGAAATATAATTGTTAAGCGGTATATGCTTCTGTCTTCTCGAAGCCTGTACCGCCGTGTATATCTGTCTTGATATGCACAGCTCCGCAAAGGTATAAAAGCTTGCATCACGCCCTGTATCATAATCCCTTATGGCCTTAAACAGTCCTATCATCCCCTCCTGAATAAGATCATCGTTATCGGCACCAAGTATAAACATGGATCTTGCTTTGATTTTGACAAGATCCTTGTATTTTTCCATTATATAATCGGTTATATCCGTCTGTCCTTCCCTGAGCCTGACTATAAGCTCCACATCAGACAGCTCGTTATATTTTTCCGTACCCATATTATCCCATTCTCTGTCTTACGATCTCATATGCAAGCACTCCGGCAGCAACCGATGCATTCAGGGAATCTATATCTCCCTTCATTGGAATCGATGCAATGTAATCGCATTTTTCTTTTACGAGTCTCGAAACACCTTCACCCTCTGCTCCTATGACCATTCCTATAGGTCCCTTCAGATTATGTCTGTACATCAGCTCCCCATCCATATCCGCACACACAAACCAAAGACCTTTCTTTTTAAGTTCCTCTATTGTCTTTGCAATATTTGTCACCTTTGCTACGGGAGTATAATTAAGTGCACCTGCCGACGTTCTGGCTACGGTAGCGGTAAGCCCGACCGCTCTGTTTTTAGGTATGATCACTCCATGTGCTCCGCACAGATTGGCAGTTCTTATTATGGCGCCAAGATTATGCGGATCTACAATATTATCCAGCAGAAAAACAAACGGATCCTCACCCTTCTCTTCTGCCCTGTTCAAAATGTCGTCAATATCCGCATATTCGTATGCTGCTGATTGAGCAATAACTCCCTGATGGTGACCTGTTGTGCTAAGCTGATCCAGACGTTCTTTATTGACATACTTTATTATTATGTCGTTCTTTCTGGCTTCACGTTTAATCGTTGAAATCGGCCCATCCTGACAGCCATCCAGTATATACAGCTTATCTACCGGTTTTCCCGCCCTCAACGCTTCTATTACCGCATTTCTTCCTTCAATAAATGTTTCTTCGTAAGACATATCTTATCCTTTGTTTATATTCATACTTCGTGTATACGTATCCTTTGCTATCCCTCCATGCGTATCTACGTATTATCTGTTTATGCGTACGTTTATTCGGATTTTATAGTCCGTGTTTACGTATTCACTTAAGACTTTTATCTTTCGCTTCTATCCCCATCTTTATCAGCTCAACCAACCGCTCTGTCCTGTTATTCAGATAGAGATATCCCGCCAATGCTTCTATCCCTGTTGCTCTCCTGTATTCCCCAACCGTTGCATTCTTGGCTGTAGTAGGCGACTTGGCATTCCTTCCCCTTCTGTAGATTCTCTGCTCTTCTTCCGTCAGAACGCCGTTCTCCATGAGCCATCCGGCCATCTCCGACTGCGATGCCGCTTTAACTATTTCACTTGTTTTACGATGGAGCTTTGAAGCCGGGCAGTTAGCCTTCTCTACGACAACAGTTTTCACGATCAGGTCAAATACACTGTCACCTATAAACGCAAGCGCCAATGGGGAATAGCTTTCCACATCTATATCTTTCAGCCCAAAGTTTTCCTTTATACTGTCCAGCAATCCGCTTGGGGGCTCTGCTACTCCCTGCTCCATACCACGCCCTCTCTGGTATCCTTAATAACAATACCCTTATCAGCCAGCTCAGCCCTTATGGCATCGGCTTTTGCGAAATCTCTGGCTTTCTTCGCTTCCGCCCTTTCCGCTATCTTCATCTCCACATAGCTCTTAAGCTCATCATCAACAGCCTCCTCTTCGACAGGCTTAAGCAGGTCGAGCGAGAGGACCGTATCATAGTCGTCTATGATGCTTCTCTTTGTAGCTCCGTTAAGCTCGGACTTCAGCACATCATATAGAAGCGTTAATCCCATCGCGGTATTGCAGTCATTTCCGACAGCCAGGGCGAACTTATCGTGCCACTCTTTTACTGCATTATTGTCGATATCCCCACTGTTTTCTATTGCCGTGATCCGTTTCCTCAGCTTCTTATACGTTGAAGCTGTCTGTTCAAGCGTTTCCCACGAGAACGTAAGCGGTTTCCTGTAATGTGACTGAAGAACGAACATTCTATAGGCAATGGGATCAAATCCTTTTTTCTCAAGCAGTGAAACGGTAAGGAATTCTCCCTTACTTTTACTCATCTTACCGGTTTCATCATTGAGATGATGCACATGGAACCAGTAATTACACCACTTATGCCCCAAATATGATTCGCTCTGCGCTATTTCATTCGTGTGATGCGGGAACATATTGTCTACACCGCCGCAATGAAGATCCAATTTCTCGCCCAAATGCTTCATGCTTATGCACGAGCACTCTATATGCCAGCCGGGGTAACCCACGCCCCACGGGCTGTCCCATTTAAGCGCCTGATCTTCGAATTTACTCTTGGTAAACCACAGAACAAAATCATTCTTATTCCGCTTATTCGCATCCTCGGTAACATCATCCCTGACACCGACCATAAGCTCATCTTCATTCTGGTTTCCGAATACATAGTAATTCTTGAGCTTCGAAGTATCGAAATAGACGTTCTCTCCTGCCTTATATGCATATCCCCTTTCAAGCAGGCCTTCTATCATGTGAATAAACTCTGGAATGCAGTTTGTGGCCGGCTCTACCACATCAGGAGTCTTAATATTCAGCTTTGCACAGTCTGCAAAAAAAGCCTCGGTATAAAATGCGGCTATTTCCATAACAGACTTATGCTCACGTTTAGCGCCTTTAAGCATCTTATCTTCACCGGTATCGGCATCGGATGCCAAATGCCCGACATCGGTTATGTTCATAACACGTTTAACATCATATCCCGAAAACCTCAATATCTTCTCCAGAACATCCTCACATATATAACTTCTGAGGTTCCCAATATGGGCAAAATGATAAACCGTAGGCCCACACGTATACATGGATACCTTGCCGGGTTCATTAGTCACAAAATCCTCTACATTCTTTGTAAGCGAATTGTAAAGCTTCATAATATCTGTTCTCCTCTTCTTGTAGTCTTTTTCAACCGGTATTTGTATTTCAGAATCGTCCGGCGGACGAACTGTTTCATTTTCTGTTCTTAAGCTCCCTAAGCTCCTGCTCCAGATCAAGCAGTCTGTTCGTAAGCTCTGAATTAGCGTGTTGAAGATTGGTTATATCTTCCTTTATGGGGTCAGGGAGATGAACCTGATCCATACTCTCTCGCGGGATCACTTCATTATCACGTTTTACAATACGTCCCGGAACTCCGACAACAGTACAGTTGGGTGGCACCTCCTCAAGAACCACCGAACCGGCGCCAATCTTAGAGTTCCTTCCGATCGTGAATGATCCTAGTATCTTCGCACCTGCGGATATCATAACATTATCCTCTATTGTAGGATGTCTTTTACCGGTTTCTTTACCGGTACCGCCCAGTGTGACTCCCTGATAAAGAGTTACATTATTGCCTATGACGGTTGTCTCTCCTATAATAACACCGCTCCCGTGGTCAATAAAAAACCCTGTCCCTATTACGGCTCCCGGATGAATCTCTATTCCCGTTTTTCGCACAGCACGTTGTGAAATCAGTCTGGCCAGAAAATAATGCTTCCTGTTATAAAGCCTGTGTGCTACCCTGTAGTGAAGCATTACACGAAAACTCGGATACAGAAATACCTCCATAGACGAATGGATGGCAGGATCTCTCTCTCTTATTATGCTTATTTCCTCTTTAATGCTTTTTAAAATACCCATATCGTATTAAGCTGTCTCCTCCGGATCTTGTCCTTTAACGAGCCTTATTCATCCGTTTCTGTCTATATTCGCGCAACCCGGACAGCCTTCACAACCCAATACATCTCTTGCCGGCATATAACCCGCCAGCTCTCTCATCGAGCTTATCATGCATATCGCCTGGGATGATATTCCTTCGAGATTACCGGTGAATCCCAGCCCCTCCTCGGTGGTTGCTTTTATATTCACCTGTGATATCTCAATTCCCAGCGCATCTGCCACATTCCTACGCATATCATCTATGTACGGCCGCATTTTCGGATTCTGCGCAATTATCGTGGCGTCTATGTTTTCTATTATGTAATGTTCCTCTTCCAGAAGCTCACCTACATGCTTAAGAAGAGCCAAGCTGTCTGCACCTCTGTACTTTTCGTCTGTATCCGGAAAGTGAAGGCCTATATCTCCCAGCGCCGCCGCTCCCAAAAGGGCATCCATTATAGCATGCAATAGGACATCCGCATCCGAATGTCCTAAAAGCCCTTTTTCGTAAGGAATCTTAACTCCTCCTATAATAAGATCTCTGTCCGCCGCCAGGCGGTGGACATCATATCCCATACCAACACGCATATTTAAAATCTCCGTACTGTCTGTTTTCTACTCCTCTGCAGCCTCTGACTCCTCTTCAGCCTTTGGTTCGTCATCAGCAAGGAACAAAGACATCTCTTCCACTTCACCGGTCTTACCGATTGTAAAGAGCATATTGTATTTTCCCTTCTCATACATCAGTTGCTTTTTACCGCGAAGATACCCTGCAGTAACACCCTCTCCGTATGTCTCCTTCAGATCATCTATTGTAGCACCAAGGCCTATTCCTTCTGCCGTCTTATACTTATCTGACGTTATATCAATCTGCGAAACTATAAATTCGCCGACATCATTCGGATTAAGATTACTGTAGTAAACCGAATAATCATCAAATTCCTGAACATATGTCTTTGCATTATCCTTTACATCCGAAATAAGCTTGGCTGCCTTCAGCGCATCTTCTCCCGAAACTCCCATTGCGGAAGCCTTATCCATAACCGTTCCCAATGAGATTTCTCCATCAAATCCCGGAATACTTATGATATTCTTAAGATCACTGTCTTGCATAAGATCATACAGGTCATAAAGGAAAGACCCATCCCAGTCTACCTCTGCCATATCATCGCTTCGGTAATTCATATGAATCCTGATCGTTCCGTCATCAAGCTTTGTCAGTGCGGTCAGAGAGAAAGGAGCATCACTTCCCTCTTCCTGCATCATTACTATATACAGGTCATTATAGTAAAATCCACCGTTGCAGGCCACCTTTCTGCACTCAAGCTGTTCATCAAGATACAGATACTCTTCTCCTGAATTCTTTGACAGCTTAGCCGGCTCTTTAAGATCCGAATTCTCAAGCCCAAGGTGAGCAAAAAGCACATCATTTATGTCTTCTGCCGATATACGTCCTACCAGCTCAGAAGCACCTTTTTTATCTTTTTCTTCAATGTCCAGCGGCTTTATTATTTCCGAATCCCTTTTTAAAACTTCATAAGCATTGCAGCCCTCAGGTTTCTCATAAGTACTCAACAGGAAACCATTGGAATCGGGCGAATTAAACAGATCGTTAAAATATGCTATGTCATCCTCGCGCAGAATATCATAGGTTGCATTTTCGCCAATATACGAATTAATCTCTTTCTGTCCGGCTTCTATGATGTTTTCCACCTGATCCTCGGTGATTGGTGTACTTATCCACGGATTGTCAGCCCATGCCTCTGTCTTGTACCACTCCATTGCGGCATTGGTATTATCGATACCCTCCTGCACTGCCGACTGTATTTCTCCGATATATGACTGCATATCATTAACCGTAGACGAAACATCCTCAATCGTCTTCGACATATTTTCAATAGCACCCGTGTCAAATTCCGCTCCGGCACACGCGGATAAACCCAAACACATAATACCAGTCGATAATAACATAACAAGCTTTTTCATACCGGTCCCTCCATAAGAAATTTATATGCTATCATTATATAACGTAAACCAAATAATTAAAAGTTATAATTTAAATATTTTCCTTGACAATATACATATAAGGTTAGTATAATAGCAAAGCGGGCTGCAAAAGGCTCATAATAAAATATGGCGAGATGGCTCAACTGGCTAGAGCGTCCGGTTCATACCCGGGAGGTTGAGAGTTCAAGTCTCTCTCTCGCTATTAAAAAATCCCCTGAATAAATCAGGGGATTTTAATTTTGTTATTTAGCATAATCAGTAACACGGCTCTCTCTTATCACGTTAACCTTTATCTGTCCGGGATACTCCATTTCTTCCTCAATCTTCTTGGATATATCCCTTGCGAGCAATACCATGTCTGCATCATTAACCTGCTCAGGAACTACCATTATCCGGACTTCTCGTCCCGCCTGAATAGCAAAAGATTTGTCAACACCCTTAAATGAATTAGTGATGTCTTCTAGCTGTTTTAATCTGTTAGTATATGTTTCTAATGTTTCTCTTCTTGCACCGGGCCTTGCAGCCGAAATAGTATCTGCAGCCTGTACCAGCACTGCAACAAGAGATTGCGGTTCTACATCTCCATGATGAGCTTCTACCGCATTGATGATTGTTGCTGATTCCTTGTATTTTCTACACAGATCAACACCAAGCTGAATATGTGAGCCTTCCATTTCATGATCAACGGCTTTACCTATATCATGTAAAAGTCCCGCTCTTTTCGCAAGACGGACATCAACACCGATCTCCGATGCAAGAAGTCCGCTAAGAAGCGAGACTTCAATGGAATGCTTCAGCACATTCTGTCCATAGCTCGTTCTGAACTTAAGACGTCCGAGAAGCTTAATAAGTTCGGGATGAATGCCATGTACACCTACCTCAAGTGTGGCTGCCTCACCCTCTTCCCTTATCATTGTCTCCACTTCCTTCTGGGCTTTTTCAACCATCTCCTCGATCCTTGCGGGATGGATACGCCCATCAACGATAAGCTTCTCAAGTGCGATCCTGGCGACTTCACGCCTTATCGGATCAAAGCCTGACAGAACTACAGCTTCCGGTGTATCATCTATGATAAGATCAACACCGGTCATCGTCTCAAGAGTCCTTATATTACGTCCCTCTCGACCGATGATCCTTCCTTTCATTTCATCATTTGGCAACTGCACTACAGAGATCGTAGTCTCTGCTACATGATCGGCGGCGCATCTCTGTATGGCCCCGACAACATACTCTTTCGCCTTCTTGTCAGCCTCTTCCTTCGCTCTGTTCTCAAGCTCTTTAACAAGGACGGCTGTTTCATGCTTTACATCATCTTCAACAGTTTTTAACAGATACTCTTTTGCTTGTTCAGAGGTTAATCCGGAAATTCTTTCCAGTTCCTGTACACGTTGTTCATTAAGCTTGGAAACTTGTTCCTTCTGCTTTGCAAGCGCTTCTTCCTTCTGTGCGAAGCTGATCTCGCGTTTCTCGATTGCATCAGTTTTCTTATCAAGATTCTCTTCCTTCTGCTGCATCCGACGCTCCAATCGCTGTAGCTCTGCCCGTCTTTCCTTGGTCTCTTTCTCAATTTCATTCTTAGCTCTGATTGATTCCTCTTTAACCTCGAGCAGGCCCTCACGTTTCTTGGCTTCTGCCGTTTTCAAAGCTTCATCGATTATCTCTCTGGCTTTCTGCTCGGCATTACCAATCTTCTCTTCATCAGCTTTTCTCTTGTTCTCATATCCCGTTCTGTAGGATACAAAACACCCGACTGCAAGAAGAATTAGCGCAATTGCAATTATGATCGCATATTGCACAGGGCACCTCCTTATTTAGTTTTCATTGTACATTATATAGAATACATATAGCATATGAAACACAGGATTTTACTCCTATATTCCAATCATATTCTAATCCAAAAAAATACAACATATAAATTTTATACTTTTTATGATGTTATGTCAAGCAATACTTCATCAAGCAATCGTTCTGTTTTATCCATCGAAAATCCCTTTGCATACATATACGATAGTATCTTTCGTCTCCCCGCCGGATCTGTCGCATCGGTACTTCTGCACTTTTTCATAAGTAATCTTCTCATAAGGTCTGTTTCGCCTTCTCCGGTATCTTCATCATTCTCTTCTTCAAAGGCTAAATCTATTATTTCAGAACTTATGCCCTTTTCAAGAAGCTTCAAGCATATCTCTTTTCTGCTCCTGAGCTTCACATTGTTTCTTATATAATTCCGGGCATATCTGCAGTCATCTATATAACCATAGCTTTTCACATAACCTAAGGCTCTTTCAATCACCTCATCGGTATACAGTCCTTCTTTAAGCTTCCTTCTCAGCGACCTCTCCGTATAATCCCTGTTTTTCAGAAGGTTCATGGCGCGTAATATGGCTCGTTTATATACTATGTTTTCAATGATTTCCTCTATTTTGCTTTCTTCCAGTTCTGCGAACAGCTCTATTCCGGTTTTACGTAATTCGCCTTTGTACAAAACAAAGGCGAATTCGTCGTTCAGATATATCTTATATTTTCCTTTAATATATTCCTCTACTGCCGTCACTGTCATTTGCACTGCTCTCCCAACAATTTAGAAACTGACAAAAAGTCCGGTATTTACTCAACGGCTGAATCAGCTTCTTCAGCTTCGTCGTTTCCAATCAATCCGTAATGCTCACGTACTTTTTTCTCAACCTCGGCAAGTACCTCCGGATTCTTCTCAAAATACAGCTTGGTGTTCTCGCGTCCCTGTCCTATCTTCTGTCCTTCGTACGAATACCATGCACCGGACTTGTTAATAACATCAATTCCGGCAGCCAGATCAACAATATCTCCTATCATGGATATGCCCTTGCCGAACATTATATCAAATTCCGCTTCCTTAAACGGCGGTGCGATCTTATTCTTCACAACCTTAACCCTTGTACGGTTACCTATAACCTCTCCGCCCTGTTTCAGTGATTCTATCCTTCTTACATCCATGCGCACAGATGAATAAAACTTAAGCGCACGGCCTCCGGTTGTTGTCTCGGGATTACCGAACATTACACCTACTTTTTCTCTCAACTGATTTATGAATATAACCGTACAATTCGACTTTGAAATGACAGCCGTGAGCTTACGCAGTGCCTGTGACATAAGACGTGCCTGAAGACCTACATGTGAATCTCCCATATCACCGTCTATCTCAGCCTTTGGAACCAAAGCAGCAACGGAATCCACTACAATAATGTCAACTGCCCCCGAACGTACCATTGTTTCCGTAATCTCCAGTGCCTGTTCTCCGTTATCAGGCTGAGATATATACAGATTATCAATATCCACACCTATATTTCTTGCATATACGGGATCAAGAGCATGCTCAGCGTCTATGAAACCTGCTATACCCCCTCTCTTCTGCACCTCGGCTATCATATGAAGCGTAACTGTTGTCTTACCTGAAGATTCCGGACCATATATTTCTATTATCCTTCCCTTTGGAATACCTCCCAAACCCAAAGCTATATCCAGGCTCAAAGACCCTGTGGGTATCGTTTCGACATTCATATGACTGGCAGTATCTCCAAGCTTCATTACCGAACCTTTTCCATACTCCTTCTCTATCTTCGACAATGCTGCTTCCAATGCTTTAAGTTTTTCTTCTTTTTCCATCTTTTTCTCCTTATCCCCTGACATCATCAGCTATATTCCGAATATCTGTTCGTTGCATTAGTAATATAAAACATCCGTTCGATAATGTCAAGCATTTTTTGATTTTTGTTTTGAATTTTGTTTTGACCCTTGATTTCCAAACCAGATACATTAAGCCTTCATCACTTAACGTAAATAAATGTAACACAAAAAAATATGCATAATGAGATATAATCCGGACATAAAGCCGGCGTATTGCGATTCTTACGAGAAATTTTTCTCACTGTAATACTCAAGGATACACATTCTGAGCATGGAAAGAGCTGCAGATGTGGCTTTGCGCCTTATTTCCATTCTGTCACCCTCGAAATTATACTTATTAACTTTAGTCTTTCCGCACACATTACATCCTATGTATACAAGTCCTACAGGTTTTTCTTCGGTACCACCGTCAGGACCTGCTATGCCTGTTGTTGACAGATTGACATTAGCCTTGGAAGCCGAGGCACATCCCTTGACCATTTCCTTTGCCGTCTGCTCACTGACAGCTCCGTACTTAACCAATGTACTCTTTTTCACTCCAAGTCTCGAACGTTTTGCCTTGTTTGAATATGTAACAAAGCCCTCTTTAAAAACCTCTGAAGCTCCCGGAACGTCTATTATCTTAGAAGCCACCATTCCTCCTGTACAGGATTCACAGGTAGCAAGCACAAGTGCATTGGTACTTAACAGCTCAACAACAGACTGTTCAAGCGTAGTATCCTTATCTGTAGCATAGATATTCAGGCCAAATCTGCTCTTTATCTCCTTAACGACAGGCTTGCACAGCTTCTTGGCGCTGTTATCTTCTTCATCCTCTGCTTCAAGAATAATATGTACATCACCCGGAAATGCTTCAATACTTATCCTGGGGTTTGAGGACTGAGCCAGATCTTTAACGGCATTACGGACTTCCTTTTCCTTCATTCCGCATATTTTGAAATGCTTTACAAATCTTCCGTTCTGTTCGGATTCCGAAATATCCTCATCTACAACAGCCGTTTTTACAGCTGCCGTGCCTGCCGGCTCTATATCCGAATCGTTTCTTCCTTTTATCTTATCCTTTGACATAGCTAAATCCTCTCCGTTTATCAATGCTTGTCTGTTTTAAGCACGGCTCTGTTTTTATAAATGTAATCTATCAGTGAAACCACTGTAAGTATCAGTGCTATCCAGGTTAAAATGACTGTGACTATCCTGAAAAAAGGAAGATCGACGTCACCTATCATAAATCCTATCATTATCATCTGAAATACAGTCTTGAACTTCCCCCAATAACTTGCGGCGATCACAACTCCGTTATCAGATGCAACAAGCCGCAGACCACTGATAATAAATTCCCTGCTTATGATAACTATTGCCATCCACTCTTTAAGAGCTCCGTTTGCTACCAGACATATTAGCGCAGAGCACACAAGCAGCTTATCTGCCAACGGATCCATAAACTTGCCAAAATTCGTTACAAGACCATATTTTCTTGCAATCTTTCCGTCAAAAAGATCGGTAAAACTTGCAATAATAAATATCGCAAGAGCTATCCATTTATGAAATCCCTGCGGAATATCAACAAGCATAAAAAAAACAAAGAAAGGGATCATTATAACTCTTAGAATTGTTAACCTGTTAGGCAGATTCATCACATAATTCTCCGATCAGGTCGTATTCGTTTGCGCCTGTCACTTTTACTTTTACAAAATCTCCGCTCATAACCTCACGGTCGCAATCAACAAAGATCATTCCATCAACTTCCGGAGCATCCATATAAGTACGTCCTACATATATATCCTCATCAGCAAGGCGTCCCTCGATCATCACATAAAGCTCTCTTCCGGTCATCTCTTCAGCGTGTCTGAATGCTATCTCCTGCTGAAGCTCCATTATCTCGTTTCGCCTTATAGACCTTATTTCTTCATCTATCTGTGCCGGCATAAGCGCTGCTGCCGTATCCTCTTCCTCGGAATAGGCAAAAACGCCAAGGCGTTCGAACTTCATGTCTCTGACAAAGCTTTTAAGGATTTCCTGATCCTCCTGCGTTTCACCGGGGAAACCGGTTATGAGAGTTGTCCTTATGGCAATATCCGGAATCTCTTTTCTCAACTTACGAATTATACTGCGCAGCTCATTACAGTCCGTTCTCCTGCCCATTCTTTTAAGAATGGAATCTGATGCATGCTGCACAGGCATATCTATATACTTACAGATCTTGGGTTCCTCTTTAATAACCCTTATAAGCTCATCCGTTATCTCTTCGGGATAGCAGTATTGAAGCCTTATCCATTCAAGGCCATCTATCAGGCACAGCTTCTTAAGAAGCTCAGGCAACATATTCCGCCCATATATATCCGTTCCGTAAAGAGTGGTTTCCTGCGCTACAAGTATAAGCTCTTTTACCCCCTTTGCCACGAGTCCCTCAGCTTCTTTTACAAGCCGTTCCATGGGAAAGGATCTGTATTGCCCCCTTATCTTTGGAATAATACAGTAAGTACATTTTTTGTCACATCCCTCGGCAATCTTAAGATAGGAATAAAAACCGCCTGTTGACATTACTCTTTCGGCTTCGGGGATAAGCATCCTGTCAGCCGATTCGAGTCTTTTAACCTTTTCGCCCGCAAGCACTTCATCTATCACCCGTGTAATCCCGTCATAAGCCGTGGTACCTATAACAGCATCGACCTCAGGAATTTCTTTATTTATTTCCCCTGCATAACGCTGCGCCAGACATCCGGTCACGATCAGCGCCCTGCATTTGGCATTGTCATCTGTACGAAACCTTCCGTAATCCAGAATGGTATTTATGCTCTCTTCCTTTGCATCCTGAATGAAGCAGCATGAATTAACAATAATAATATCTGCTTCATTCTCATCATCCGTAAACTCATAACCGGTATCTCTCAGTATACCAAGCATATATTCGGAATCCACGAGATTCTTATCACATCCAAGAGAAACAAATAATACCTTCATATCCGGCTTATTCTCCGACTACCTTGACAACACCCGAATTAAGCTCCTCGATAGCTACCGAAAGAGGCTTCTTGTCTACTGAATTGTTTACCGGTGTGGGAGCACCGTCTATAAGCTGTCTTGCGCGCTTGCTTGTAGCCATTACTATTGAATAGCGGCTGTTAACAACCGGCTGCTCGCCTTCCTCCACCTCACTGTTTACTACCTTCATAAGATCACTGTATGACGGATGTAACATTTCTTATCCTCCTCGATATAATTAGTTTTAATGCTTATTTATGAACTCGTCGAATCCTTTTATAACATCATCTATAAGATCCGTATTTCTGAATGTTGCGTATTTTGCCGACTGGATCGTACTGTGAACCCTTTGGACACATTCATCAAGATCATCATTTATGATCAGAAAATCATACTTTTCGATGACTTCCGATTCCTTTGCCCCCTGCCTCATACGCTTCATTATCATTTCTTCATTTTCGGTGCCGCGTTTCTTAAGCCTGTTATATACCTCTTCCACGCTTGGCGGCATAACAAACAGAAGCAAGGCATCCGGTCTCTTCTCCTTTATCTGAAGAGCTCCCTGCTGCTCTATCTCCAGGATGACATCTTTACCGTCTTTAAGCATCTTCTCCACATACTCTGCGGGAGTACCGTAATAATTGTCAACATACCTTGCGTACTCAAGCAGTTCGTCCGCTTCGATCATAGCCTCAAATTCTTTCACGGTTTTAAAGAAATACTCACGCCCGTTTTCTTCTCCCGGTCTGGGTGACCTCGTCGTGGCCGAAACGGACAGTGCATAATTGTCATACTTATCCAGAAGTTCTTTTACTATCGTACCCTTACCCGAACCGGCGAAGCCCGATAGTATGAGCAGTATACCCTTTTTCATGAATTCCTCCTCAGAGTGAACGCACTGAATCCGTTCACTATAATATGAATGATCACTCTATGTTCTGGATCTGCTCCCTCACCTTTTCTATATCAGTCTTAAGATCTATTGCTACATTGGATGTCAGCAGATCATTGGATTTGCTTAAGATCGTATTTGCCTCACGATTCATTTCCTGTGCGATGAAATCAAGCTTTCGGCCCACGGAGCCACCTGTTTTCAATGTATCCTCAGTACTCTTTATATGACTTCTGAGCCTTACAATCTCTTCATCAACACACACCCTGTCCGCAAAGAGCGCAACCTCAGTCAGTATTCTGCTCTCGTCGATCTTGGCATCTGCAAGCATATCCTTAACTCTGTCTGTTATCTTCTGCCTGTATTCTTCCATTATGTCAGGAGCTCGTTTTTCTATTTCATCCACATAACCAAGCATACCTTCAAGCTTGCTTATCAGATCCTGCTTAAGATTATTGCCTTCCGTTAACCGTGAACTTACGAACGACTCGCTCGCACTGCGTATTGCTTTTTCCAGATCGTTCCAGAGCTCATCCTCATCAATCTCCTGTTCCTCAAGCGTGAACACTTCGGGATACCTCGACAAAACGGATACCCTTACATCATTATCGAGACCGAACTCGTTTCCCATCTCATTAAGATATTTAAGATACGCCTTCGCCATATCCTTATTGTATTTCAGGCTGAAATTATCCTCGGTATAATCCTCATAGGTTATATATACGTCAACCTTTCCCCTCTGTATATATTCCTTAAGGAGATTGCGGACAGATGCCTCAAAGAAGCCAAGCTTCTTAGGCATTTTTATATTAACATCCAGATATCTGTGATTTACGGATTTGATTTCCACAGTGATCTTACGCTTCTCGTCACAGTATTCCGCGCGTCCGAACCCCGTCATGCTTTTTATCATTACACCTCTCCTTACCAGAGTGCTTCATTAATACATCATCTCATTGTAACTATTCAGAACCGGCTTAAAATACTACGTATTTTTCGTTGTTTCAGATTCATCCAACACATATGATCCTCTTCTGTTTGCGATAAATATTATATGCCAGCCCCAATGCTCCGTCAAGGAATTATTACCTCTCGCATCTGTACTTAAGGTCTTCCCAGCGCCTGTCAACTTCGTTCTGGAACTGGACGATCAGATCCTCATTTCCCTTTTTAAACAAATGCTTAAATCTTCCCTGCTCTCTCAGGAAATCTTCGATCGGGAGCTTCTTCTTCGGCTCGTAATTAAGTATCCACTTGCCATGATCCACCTCAAACAGAGGCCAGTAGCATGTTTCTATGCCCAGCTTACATATCTTCATTATTTCCGAGGTTTCATAACGCCATCCCCTCGGACATGGTGCCATAACGTTAAGAAAAGCTGCACCTTCAGTATATATCGCTTTCTCGGATTTCTCATACATATCCTTGAAGTTCTGTGTCAGGGTTGTCTGCGCAACATAAGGAATGTCATGCTCTGCGATTATTGCCGCAAGATCCTTTCTGTTCTGCATCTTTCCGTTCGACTGTGTTCCGACCGGCGTTGTTGTAGTATCGGCAAACATCGGGGTAGCTGAAGAACGCTGGATTCCGGTATTCATGTATGCTCCGTTATCGTAGCATACATAAACCATATCATGTCCTCTCTCCATAGCCCCGGAAAGTGACTGGAATCCTATATCATAGGTTCCTCCGTCTCCGCCGAATGTGATAAATTTGAAATTATCATTCTCGCTTATCTTTCCGCGCTTCTTTAAAGCCCGGTATGCCGTTTCAACTCCCGAAAGCGTAGCTCCGGCATTTTCAAATGCATTATGTATATATGAATCCTCCCATGCGGTATAAGGATACATAAATGTAGACACTTCAAGACAGCCTGTGGCATTACCTATGACAGCATGATCTCCTTCATGCAGTGCCCTCAGTACACCTCTTACTGCTATTGTCGCTCCGCAGCCGGCGCACATTCTGTGTCCGGCCGCAAGACGCTCGGGCTTGTTCATAACCTCTTTAAGATTGTAGCTCATACCTTGCGCCTCCCTATTCCCTTAAACCTATATACTTATACTGTTCAGGCTCTGTTCCGCCTTTTATGGCCGCATCTGTTTCCTCAAAGATATCATATACATGATCTACGGTAAAATCGCGGCCGGCAAGACCATACATATAGCTAACTGCCTCTATGGATACCTTGTATTTAAACAGGGCAGAACACACCTCCATGCTGAGAGGTCCTCCGTTGCCGTTATAGCTCTCACACCTGTCCATGATCGCGACACATTTACAGTTTCTTAATGTATCTGCGATCTCCTTAGCCGGGAAAGGCCTGAATACCCTGAGCTTAAGGATTCCGACCTTCATTCCTTTTTCTCTCAGATCGTCACATGCCTGTTTGGCCGTTCCCGCTGCCGATCCCATGATCAGCATTATATAGTCCGCATCCTCTGTCTTGTATTCTTCAAAAAGTCCGTATTTTCTTCCCGATATATGTTCGAATTTCCGGGCAACCTCAAGGATAACTTCCTTGCTGTTTTCCATTGCGATTTCCTGATTCTTCTTGGCCTCCATTGCATAATTGGAGATAGAATAAGGTCCGACCGAAACAGGCTTTCCGGGATTTAACAGATACTCTTCCGGTTCATATGTGCCCACAAAATCTTTTACTGTATCGTCATCCAGAAGCTCAATGTTCTGTACTGCATGAGATGTGATAAATCCGTCCTGACAGATCATTATGGGAAGATGAACCTTCTTATTCTCTGCTATCGGATATGCCTGAATGAAGTTATCATATGCTTCCTGATTCGTCTCTGCATATATCTGTATCCAGCCGGTATCCCTGGCTCCCATACTGTCCGAGTGATCACAGTTGATATTGATCGGTCCCGACAGGGTACGGTTAACCAGCGCGAGCGCGCATGGCATACGATTGGAAGCCGCAAGCAGCAGCTCCTCCCACATAAGAGCAAGCCCCGCCGAGGATGTTGCCGTAAGGCTCCTTGCTCCGGCGGCTTCAGCACCTATGGTAGCACTCATCGATGAATGCTCCGATTCAACAGGTATGAATTCCGTATCCATCTGTCCGTTTGCGATATATGTTGAAACCATCTGAGGGATCTCCGTCGACGGCGTTATGGGAAATGCCGGCATAACATCCGGATTAACCTGACGTATTGCATAAGCAACCGCCTCATTTCCCGACATTCTGTCCTTCTTTGGCATCTACATTCCCTCCCTCATAGTGATCGCACCGAAGGGACAGGCTTTCTCACATATACCGCATCCCTTACAGTGATCATAATCAAAATCAAGCCTCTTACTGTCCTTAACAGGTATGCTTCCATCAGGGCATACCGGAGCACACAAAAGGCACTGCTTACATTTCTCTGCTGAAAGTACGGGGGTCTGCGTCCTCCATTCACCCGTATTGAATTCCTTAGATGTGCCTCCCGCAAACATCATTAATCCCTCGGTCAGAGACTGATGGGGAGTCTGTTCGTTTATCTTATTGACATCCGTTCTCATATACTTCCTCTCTCTTTTCTCCTGTTTACTTCAGATCACCGGCAAGCGCTTCAAATGTCATCGTAAGAGCCCTCATGTTTCCTTCGATAACTTCCGGTTTCTTGGCAAACTTATGCTCATAAGATGTGCGCATTTCGCGTATGAACGACTCTTTATCCATAACCCTGCTGACAGCTACCGCTGCTGCGAGCATCGGTGAATTGGGGAAGTTTTTTCCCAGAGTCTCTACAGATATTGCTCTGGCATCAACTGTATATACACGTCCTTTATATCCTCTGAGCAGTCCGGTTATTTCTTCCCTGGTCTTGGGTGTATTTATTATAATGGCGCCGTCATCCTTAAGTCCGGCCGTAACATCAACCGAGTGCAGCAGTGTTTCGTCAACCACCACCACAAGATCCGGAGTATATATATTGGAATGAACTCTTATCTCATCCCTGCTTATCCTGTTATAGGCTGTTATTGGCGCACCCATCCTCTCAGGTCCGTATTCCGGAAAGCCCTGAACATAGGCACCGGTCTTAAAAGCAACGTCAGCCAACAGCAAAGCTGCTGTTTTAGCGCCCTGGCCACCTCTTCCGTGCCATCTTATCTCAAGTCCCTGACCCATTTCTGTCTCCTCATATCTTTTTGTCCAATACCGTTTACTTTGGTTACCGCAACATTACTATTATATACAGCTTTTTACCCTGATGTAAAGTAAAAGCTTTATGTCATGGAAAAAATATCGGACAAAGACAATTGATTGGACTCCGGAAGATCACCCAGTATTCCGAGCGAAGCCAGCCTGTCGATCACGGTATTTGATACCTTGGTTCTTTCCCTGAAATCATCCTTGGAGATAAACGGTCCGTCCTTGCAGGCATCCACTATTGCATCTGCAGCCTTGTCTCCCAGACCTTCTATGCTGCCAAGGTGCGGCATTATCTTTCCGTCTATGATCTGGCATTTGTGCGCTTTTACCTTAAACAGATCGATCGGCATGAATTCATAGCCTCTTGCATACATTTCCTGAACAAGACGCATATCTTTAAGTTCATCCTGCTCCTTCTTGGAAAGACTGTCCTCCCGTTTTCTGTAATCCGCCAGATGACGTTCAAGCTCCGCTCTTCCCAGACACATCTTTTCATAAGAAAAGCCTGAAGCCCTGATACTGTAGAATGCCGCATAATAAGCCAGCGGATAATTCACCTTATAATATGCTATCCTCCAGGCCATCATAACATATGCTGCCGCATGGGCTTTGGGGAACATATATTTGATCTTTTCACAGGAGCTTATATACCAGTCGGGAACATCATGATCGGCCATATCCTTCTTCCACTCATCCCATTTGGCGCTTTTATGGCCGGCAACCTTTCCCTTTCTGACATCTTCCATTATCTTAAACGATTCCTCGGAATCAAGACCCATATTGATAAGGTACGTCATGATATCATCCCTGGTGCAGATGCAGGTCGATATGGTGGCTGTTCCGTCCGCAATAAGATCCTGCGCATTGTTAAGCCATACATCCGTTCCGTGTGACAGACCGGATATTCTTACAAGATCCGAAAACGCCTGTGGTTTGGCATCTATAACCATCTGCATGGCAAAATCCGTTCCAAACTCCGGGATTCCAAGCGTTCCTAGCTTGGTTCCTCCTATATCAGAGGGCTCGATCTTAAGTGCCTGCGTATTCTGGAATAACGACATTACATCCCTGTCGTCCAGAGGAACCTCCTGAGGATCGGTATCCGTAAGATCCTTAAGCATCTTTATCATTGTCGGATCATCGTGTCCCAGAATATCCAGCTTAAGAAGGTTATGATCTATAGAATGATAATCAAAATGAGTTGTTTTGATATCCGTTTCCATATCGTTGGCAGGATGCTGTATCGGCGTAAAGGAGTATATTTCATCTCCTACAGGCAATACGATTATGCCGCCGGGATGCTGACCCGTAGTCCTGTGAATGCCTGTACATCCCATGGTTATACGATTGATCTCGCAGGAACGTTTCTTTACGCCTCTTTCCTCATAATAGTTCTTAACGTATCCGTACGCAGTTTTATCTGCAAGTGTGCCGATAGTACCTGCGCGGAAGGTCTGTCCGTCACCGAAAATAACTTCTGTATATTTATGAGCCTTCGACTGATATTCTCCCGAAAAATTAAGATCTATATCAGGCTCCTTGTCTCCCTTAAACCCAAGGAAAGTCTCGAAAGGTATATCAAATCCTTCTTTATTAAGCGGATGTCCGCATTCAGGGCATGTCTTATCCGGCATATCGCAGCCTGCACGTCCCGCATATGCCCTGACCTCATCCGATTCAAAATCAACATAATGGCATTTCGGGCACAGATAATGCGGCGACAACGGGTTCACCTCCGTAATTCCTGCCATTGTGGCTACGAAAGAAGAGCCTACAGAGCCTCTGGAGCCGACAAGATATCCGTCCTCCATGGACTTCCAGACAAGCTTCTGGGCAATTATGTACATAACCGCGAATCCGTTGCTGATAATAGAATTAAGCTCTCGCTCAAGCCTTGACGATACCTGGACCGGCAGGTTCTCACCATACATCTCGTGAGCTCTGTTATAGCAGATATCCCGGAGGATCCTGTCCGAATCCTCAATAACCGGCGGACACTTATCCGGTCTTACAGGCTCGATCCTGTCCACCATGTCAGCAATAAGCCTGGTATTTGTCACTACCACCTCATATGCCTTGTCATACGGAAGATAATCAAACTCCTTCATCATCTCTTCCGTGGTTCTCAGATAGAGCGGTGCCTGATCATCCGCATCCTTAAATCCCTTACCGGCCATAATGATACGCCTGTATATCTCATCCTCCGGATCAAGGAAATGAACATCGCAGGTGGCAACGACCGGTTTACCAAGCTGCTCACCCAGGGATATTATCTTCTTATTTATATTTATGAGATCCTCTTTTGAATTAATATTCTCATGTCTCTCATCGGTAAGCATATATTCATTGTTTCCAAGCGGCTGGATCTCCAGATAATCGTAGAACTCCGCTATCCTTATTATTTCCTCTTCACTGCGCTCATCAACTATTGCCCGGTAAAGCTCTCCCGCCTCACAGGCCGATCCGATTATAAGCCCCTCACGGTACTGCTGCAGCACGCTCTTTGGTATCCTCTGGTTTCTGTGAAAATATGTAAGGTGTGACAGCGATACCAGCTTATAAAGGTTTATTCTTCCCACTTCATTCTTGGCCAGAATGATCACATGATATGACATGGACTTCTTAATTATGTCAACCGATTCCTTCCCATACCTCTCAAGTGCTTCAATATCCTCTATCCCTTTATCTTCAAGCATCTTCACAAGCTTTATGAATATCTCGGCCGTACATTCCGCATCATCTACCGCCCTGTGATGATGCTCAAGCGATACCTTCAGAGCCTTTGCCACATTATCAAGCTTGAACCTTCCCAGTTCCGGAAGCAGAGCCTGCGCCATGTACATCGTATCAAGATATGTGAAATCTGTTTCTATTCCCAGATCTTTTGCCTTCTGTCTTATGAATCCCGTATCAAATTTGGCATTGTGAGCCACGAGTGCACAGCCGTCACAGAATTCGAGAAACTTCGGCAAAACCTCGGTTATGAACGGCGCATCCTCAACCATTTTATCAGTGATCGTTGTCAGCTGTGTTATTCTGAACGGAATAGGCTCCTTGGGGTTTACATAAGTAGAAAACCTGTCAATTATACTGCCGTTTTCTACCTTGACCGCTCCTATTTCAATTATATTATTCTTCTGTGCATTGAAACCTGTTGTTTCGATATCAAATACTACAAAGGTATCTCTGAGGCTCTGCCCTCTGCCGTTAACAACGACGCCCATTGTATCATCAACAAGATATCCTTCGACACCGTATATCAGCTTGAAATCCGGATATTCCTTATTTATTCCGGGAAGAGCATGGAAAGCGTCCGTAAACGCCTGTACCACACCGTGATCCGTTATTGCAAGGGCTTTATGTCCCCACATCGCTGCGCGCTTCATAAGTGCGGCCACATCACTGACACCGTCCATATCGCTCATCTTGGTATGGCAGTGAAGCTCAACCCGCGTTTCGGTTTCATTGTCCATCCTTACGGCTTTCCTGTTCTCCTGAGCCTTCTTAATGCCCTGAACATAGCCAAGCGACAGTTCTCCGTCATACTTATCTATATCGGCCACCGCCTTTATCAGAATGGAAGCTCCCTCTTTGAGATATCCGAAAAGCTTCTCCTGCTGTTCTAATCTCGGGAACATTTTCACCGTTATCGTGTCTGTCTGGTCTGTAATATCAAAAATCACCATAAGCTTGCCGCTCTTGGTTTCCTTCCTCTCGAGCCTCAAAACCTTCCCGCTCACGGTAACCTGACCTGTCATGCCCTCTATATCTGCTATGGACATTGCTTCGTCATCAAAGCTTCTCCCGAAAATAACATCAGGATCGTCCGATTCCTTAAATCCCTTTTTCCTTTGGAAGCCTTTGTTCATTTCGCTCTTTCTTCCGCCTGTCTTTACAGCAGATACATTTCCGGCAGGCTTACTGCTGTCTGATCCCGGAGCAAAGCTTACCTTATGCTCATTATCTGCACCTGTATATCCTTCATTATTTGAATATCCTCCCGGAGCAGACAACGCATCTGTCGTCTTAACCTCAGCATAAGAGTCGGCAGATCCATCCGGAGCTTCTGCTACGGATATATCCGCATCCTTCATAACTTCACCGGAAGTGCTTCCCACAATCCTGAGTATTTCTTCTTTCATCCTGTGTTCCGAATGGGCTCTGGCCTTGCTTTTCTCATGCGCCTTGAACTCCACAGACACAGCAGCTGCAAGTCCGCAGCGTTCATTAAGGATCTTTTCGAGGATCCTTATGATATCCTCCTTATGTTCCCTCGCCACAAGCGTATCATCCAGTACCAGCCTTAACATATCATCCCCGGGATAATCAAAATCCGCATGATAAAGCGTCAGATAATCGAACTGGTTATAATGCTTAAACTCCTCAAGTATACTGTCACGGTATTCCTCCATAAGAGCCTTCACATTGTATTTTCCCGACAGTTCAAATCTTTCGTGGATGGTAACACGTATTGTTTCACCTGCAAAAAGCTGTCTTGCTATTTCCCGTTCAATGGCATAAACATCCTGTTTTTCAATAATATGAGGAGTCTTTAAATATATCCTCAGCCTGTCCATGGATGATGTATTGGATATTTTGATCACCTCGGCATCCGCACATACGGTTTGCAGTGCATTATTTAATTCAAGTGTAGGAAATACTTCCGTAAATAACTTACTCATTACTCTCCCCAATGATCCAGTTCATATTTAAGTACAGAAAGAAGTTCATTCTCCGGAACCTTCTTAACTATCTCGCCCTTCTTAATAAGCAGACCCTCGCCTTTCCCGCCTGCGATTCCGATATCAGCTTCTCTCGCTTCACCCGGACCGTTAACAACACAACCCATGCAGGCAACTTTTATATTCAGATCATAACCTGCTGTCAGTCTTTCAACCGCTTCCGCAAGAGAGATCAGATCTATGTTGGTCCTTCCGCACGTTGGACACGATACTACCTCTATTCCTCCCTGTCTCAATTCCAGAGTTTTTAATATTCTCTTTGCCGATACGATCTCCTCCACCGGATCACCTGTAAGCGAAACCCTTATCGTATCTCCTATCCCCATATTAAGTATTATCCCAAGGCCTACTGCCGATTTGATATTACCGGAGCGGACGGTTCCGGATTCGGTGATCCCGACATGGAGCGGATATCTGCACTTTGGTGCAAGCAGCTCATGCGCCCTGACACACATTAGAACATCCGATGATTTAATTGATACGACCATATTGTCATAATCGCAATCTTCTATCATCCTCACCTTATCAAGAGCGCTCTCTACTATTCCTTCCGCAGTAACGCTTCCGTATTTTTCCAGGATTGGCTTCTCAAGCGATCCCGAATTGACTCCTACCCTTATTGGGATATCTCTTTCCTTTGCTTCCCTGACGACTGCTTCGACATTCTCCCTTCCGCCTATGTTTCCGGGATTTATCCTTATTTTGTCGGCGCCATTCCTGATGGCTGCAATTGCAAGCCGGTAATCAAAATGGATATCTGCAACTATCGGAATATGTATCTGTTTCCTTATTTTACCGAAAGCCTCTGCCGCTTCCAAAGTAGGCACGGTGGATCTTATGATCTCGCATCCTGTCTCTTCAAGTCTCAGTATCTGTTCCACCGTAGCCTGTACATCCTCTGTTTTTGTATTGGTCATCGACTGGATCCTCACAGGATTCCCTCCGCCGATCTTAACTCCGCCTATATTCACAATTCTTGTATTATCTCTGTAACTCATGGCACTCCTCTTTCTTAAATTTCTCCATTTATAGTACCATCTTTTTATTTTAATACAATACCTTGTGCTTATATTGATACATAGATTTACGCAGCCTCATCACTTCCCACAGGCTTTGATGTTATATAATGTGAACACCACTATAGAGCCTCCAAGAATGAGCACTGTCATTATTATCAGAAATACCCTCAAGCCTTTATGGCTGCCTTTTTCTGTCTGTTTCAGTGTACGTACTGTTGTTACACCCTTCTCCACCGGTGATGCGTTGGCACACTTTGCCTCTATGGTCTGAGTAAGTATATTATCTGCCATGTCGGCTGCCTCCACATCTATTTTGTAATCTCCGTACTCGGGAATCGGGATCTCTACCGTCTCCTGACCTTCGGCGAATATCATTTCCTCTCCGTTAATCCTTACAGACTTAAAATAATCCCCCTCATCATACAGGCTCAAAACAATGATGCCATCTTTATTTACACTTCCGTCGTCTGCCATACCGTCAATGATGATCCTGGGCATTGTTCCGTCAACGATAAACTCTACGGTCTTTTCCGTCTGATTACCGGCATCATCCACTGCAGAGACCTTCAGAACATATTTGCCATCCTCCTCAATCTGTTCAGTCTCATCATAATTCCTGCTGTTTATATATGTCTGATAGCTTACCTCTCCCTGATCCTTTATATATTCATTAAAGTTTTCGGGAAGCTTGAATTTCTTAATATATTTTTTGTTAAGATTCTCAACATAGTCTATCTGTGGGCTTGTCATATCCAATTTAAATCTTACAGTCTTGCTCGATGTATTTCCGGCGCCGTCAACCGCATTAATGACAAGTTCATAACTGCCCTCCTCTTCTACAAGTACCGAGAATTCATCGGAAGCACTGTTCATAAACCACTCCGAAGCCTTGCATTCCGCCTTTTTCTCATTTCCGCATACCGAATTAAGCTCGTATGATACAAGCGTGGACTGATAATTGCTTTCCTTAACCCCGAATCTTATAACAGGTGGTTCGTTGGTCACCAGCTCCTCACTCGTATTGATATTGTCAGACAGACTGATCTTAGGTGCTGTCCTGTCAATAGAGAAACCAATACCATCACTGCACAGATTTCCGGCCGAATCCCTTACTTCAATACTCAGTTCATAATCTCCGTCATCCTTAAAAAGATACGTATTTGAACTGATAAGCCCTTCGGTTCTGTAATCCGCCAGCTTTAGCTCTTTGCCTGTCCCCTCATGCTTTACCGTTCCTTTAATGTTTACGCAGTAACCACTCTCATAGTTATCGCATGCCGTTATACTGAGAGCTGCATCACCTCTTAAACAGGCTCCGTTATTTATTCCTTCAAGCTTCAGTCCCGGAGGTGTACTGTCAACACGGAAGCTTCTTTTTACGATTCCCGATTCGTTACCTGCCCTGTCTACCGCATGGCATTCTATCACATAGTCCCCATCCGTATCTGTCTCAAACAATACACCTTCATTACATTCGGAAAGTGTTTTGGCAGACTGGACTACAGTTTCCTCTGTCCCGCATATAATACGTCTTACCGTATATCCCACACATACAGAATCCGGGAATAAATCTGTACCTGTCACGGACACGGAAACCGGTTTACCGTATACCTTACCATCCTCTAAGCCCTTTATCGATATTTCCGGCTTGGTCTTGTCTATTCCTATCCTTCTGTTTATCTTCATCCGGTTCCCTGCCCTATCGGCGGCCTCTACTACAAGCTCAGTCCCTGTTTCAGAAGAAGATTCCGAATTTATGAAGAATTCCTTTTGAGCCCCGCTCATGCCTGTATCATAACCAAAGCTTTCTTCCGCCACATTATTATCATCATATGTTATCCTGATCCAGGCAGGCAGTGATCCTGTATCATTAATTCTTACAGTACATTTCACGCCCTTATTCTTCCATTCGCCTTCTTCTGCATCAGAATAAAGGATAAGTGCGGGCGGAGCAGTATCTAGGTTTACATAATACAGACCGGATTCAATGACATGAATACCTTCATTCAAAGCGATCTCTTCAGCCATGTGTATCTTCTCTTCGGCAGACGGTCCATTTACCTCCTGCTGTTCTCTCCGTTCCTTTACCTCCTTCCTGTCTTCCTTCTTTTCCTCTTTCTCTTTTTTCTCATCCGTCAAGTCTTCATCCTGACTCTTCGTACCTCCTTCAGCCATATCTTCCGATCCTTCTTCCTCAGGCTCTTCTCCTCTGCTCTCCCCTTCTGCTGCCTCCTCAGCCTTTCCCTCTTCTGCCTCCGTATTTCCCCCTTCTGCCTCAGCCTTTTCCTCTTCTGCCTCCGTCTTTTCAGCGTCCTTAGAGTCTTCGCAGTCTTCTGCATCCCTTTCGGCTTTCCTCATATTCTCCGCCCTGTTCTTGTTTATGACGAACTGCTGGAGCTTTCTGAATTTAATACAATATTCACCATCTCTATATACCGCCGGAGATATACATACTATTCCATGGTCAGAACTCTGCCAGTCTCCAAAAGTCACACCCTTATCGAAGCTGACAGAATATTGCAGATCCGTCTTTTCGCTAAGCAGTCCGTCCACATCCCCGTATTCTTTATCCGTCCCCTTCCTGTAAACAAACAGATCCTTCCTTACACCCATACCTGTCGAAAACAGCAGCATGGTGTTTATATTTATCACTTCCTTATCCTTAGGAGTTATTTCAATGCCATCATCCCTTGTTATCTTTATAGGAAGTATTCCTTCTTCGTATATTTCATTTTTTTCAGTATCCGTTATATCCGTAATCCCATCCGAACTTTCCTCTGCTCTGTCAGCATCTGCTTCGGCAAAAGCGCTCCCCCATTCGCACTTCACTTCTTCAGAAGCGTACACAGCTTCCGTCAGCAAAAGTAATCCCCCCATAATTATGCCCAATAATACAACGATCCCCCTTTGTATCATTTTTCTCATATTTCTTCACTCCTTAAATATACAAATATTTCTGTTTTAATACTTATTTCTCAGGATTAATTCTCAAGTGCTTTCAGACGGTCCCTTATATCCTCGGATGCCCTTCTGTCTCTCTCAGCCAGAAGCTTAAGCGCCTCTTCTCCGTATTTCACTGCATTTTGCTTATCTTCCCTTTCCGCAAACAGAATGCACAGACGTCTGCAGTACTCTGCTTCGTAAGAGTTATTTTCATCTGAAAACAGCCCGGTCATCACAGCATACCTTAAATCCTTCAGGCCTTCCTCAAGGCATTCGGTCTCTGCCTGTACATAATCGGTCTGCGAGCACCGGATCCCTTCGTAAAGATTGGCAAGCATGATGGTATTTTCAAATCTCATCGCCTCATATCCCAGCCCCCTGTTATAATCCTCGAATTCTTTGATACACCCTGCATACTTCTCGTTGTCTTCCTCAAACGAAAGCTGTATGCCGCATAACTGTTTGTAATAAACGACGTCCGGGTAGACCTCTTCGTCCACCGGATTAAAATATCTCAAAGCTTCCCTGTAATTTCGTTTGACGCTAAAATAATGCCTCGCCACTTCATATGAAAACCTGTTGGTTGTTTCTGCATCAAGACATCCTGCTTCCAGATAGCCGCATATTATCCTTATGCCTTCATCCGTGTACTCTCCGCCTTTAATATGTTCCTTAAGCTCTCCTGCCATCTCGGCTGCCGGTGTTACTACAGATTCGGCCAGAACATGTCTGACTGCAAAGATACCTGACATTACCAGACTTATCACTGCGGCTCCCGCACATGCGGCCACCCGGAGCTTTATAAATCTTTTTGCTCTCAGCGTCTGAAGCGCCCGCAGAAGTTCATCCATGCTTCCGTAACGCTTATCCTTCTCTTCATTAATACAGTTAAGGATTATGCTCTTAAGCTTAGCCGGCACCTTACGGTCTTTTCTGATCATCCTTTCCTGATCCTTAAGCTCTTTCACGGGACGTCTTCTGCTTATCATTGCATACATCAGCATTCCAAAGGCAAAAACATCGGTTCTTTCATCAAGCAGCTCACCACGGTTAAAATACTGTTCCGGAGCCGCATATCCTACTGTTCCGTACAGTGAACCCCGGTCGGCAATACGACCGGCTATTCCGAAATCGATAAGCTTAAGACTCCCGTCATTCTTAAGCATTATATTTTCAAGCTTCAGATCAAGATACAATATCGAGGGCTTTAGCATATGGAGATACCTTATGGCCTCTGCAATACTTGTCCACCAATCCACCATCATTTTTCTTGCCACAGGTCTTTTCTTAAGAACCTTGTCAAGTGTTATACCCTCTATATAATCACTGACTATCACATAGCCTTCCGACTCCTGCCAGGCATCAACTATCCTCGGAAACATTTCGTAGTCAAGCCTGATCATCATATTAATTTCATTTTGCGCAAGCCAGCCCGTATCATCATCCTTGGAAGCAATGAACTTAACAGCCCACTTCTTCCCTATTGATACATCTTCTGCCAGATAGACAGATGAACTCCCACCTTTTCCGATGCATCTGACAATACGATACCTGCCGCGCAGAATCATACCATTAGACAACATTTGATCACCCCGGTCTTTCTGTGCGAAACCTTTATTCTACTATATAAATAACTGGAATATTGACGGATCCCGTCCGATATGTTGATTTAAACGTGATTACATAGTAACTGATAAGAGTATACAATGTCAATAGTTTTTTGATTTTTTATGCTTTTCTTTGACCCGGCTGTATATCAGAGTGCTGTTCCTATTGTCTCACCCATTTTCACAGGGATTTCCATTGATGTTCCTGCAGCCGCCTTAATATCCGGTCGTAAGGTCATCTTTCCGTCAGGTATTAAGAGTATGACCGTAGAACCACCGTATTCAAAATGTCCCTTTTCATCTCCACGGACAACATGACACGCTGACTTTTCCTCATTCACTATCCTGCCCACCAGCATGGCTCCGATCTCCATCTGAACACATCTGCCGAAGCCCTCCGTATCCATAACGACATACTCTCTCGTATTCTCGGCAAAAACAGGGAATTCCTCAAGTGCGACCGGCCTGACAGTATGATAGAAACCCGGGATATGTCTGTTCTTATACTTGAATCCCGAGTCGAAATATATATATCTGTGATAATTATCTACACATAATCTGAACACAAGCGCACAGCCGTTCTTATATATGCCTGCAAGCTTTCCGTCCCTTAACATGCTCCTAACGGTAAATCTGCTCTGCTTTATATCAAGGACGGTGTCTTCGTCAATCCTGTAAACACTGAGCAGACCGTCGCACGGGGCTATAAGAGCCTTGCTTTCATAGTTGATGATCCTTCTTCCTTTCTTTATCCTGCGGCAGAAGAAATCATTAAAGCTGTTTATACCGTCGGTTCTGTATTCGGAAAGGTCAATATTACAGCTTTTTACAAACGGCGAAATAAATGCCATGGAAAATCTGCTGTCAAGTATCCTTCCGCTCAGAGCTGAAACCGGACGGCTCACGAGAGCCTTAAGTATCAACCTTCCGGGTCTGGTTTTATACAATAATTCGGTAGTATTCATATCAGACGATAAATGCAATAATTATGGAAATAAGTTCGATCAAACCTATGACTATCAGAACTGCCAGACCCACCTTGCCTGGTTTTCTTACCCTCACATTCATTACAAAGGCCATTGCCAGTACCAGCATGACCAGAAAATATATTATTGTAAGATCCCATTTACAGGCAAGATGAACGATCATTACCAAAGGAAATACCAATGCAGCCGATGTGACCGGAAGACCTATATAATAAGTATGTCCGGTTCTTTCCTCTTCCTCCCGCCTCATATCACTTGTGGCATTAAAATACGCAAGGCGTATAAGGGCGGCCAGAACATAAAACAGTGCGATCACAAGCAGGATCACAAGCATTGCAAACGAGCCCTCATAATCCCTTTTCCTGACGATCTCGGTGAATATCCCGCTTATTCTAAGCTGTGCGAGTCCAATTGAAACCGGAAGGATTCCGAAGCAGACCAGATCTGCGAGTGAATCTATCTGGATACCGAAGCTCTTCTCCACATCGGTACGGTTCTTCTTCGTTCTTGCGATACGCCCATCCAAAGTATCAAGAATTCCTGAAGCCATCAAAAAGAATATTCCTATGTCGGGATGTCCCACACCGGTTACCGTGATTATAAATCCAAGAACACCTGAAATGAGCGACAAATATGTTACAATAACCGTATAATCGTATACTCCGATCATATAGCTTCCTCCTTTTGAGTATCTCCCGACACCCTTCTTTTCCACAAATGCCATGCGAGGGTAATCAGACCGCTGATCGCAACGCATATATAAAACGTTATACCTCTGCTGATAAGCTCAACATTAAATGCCATGCTTTCTCCCATAACATCGGTAAATCCGTCTATCATAAGATAATCGGATATCCCCATACCACCCGGCACAGGAACATAGTTATACCCTATTGTTATAAGACACTGCTTCGCAAATACCGATAACATATGAGCTGATTTTCCGCCCAATGACCTGTATACCAGCACCGGAACGACTATCTGCGATGCCCTTTGGATCAGGTTAAGCAAAAAAGAATACAACAGTATCCGTCTGCTGTTTGATATGATACCGGAGCATCTTCTGTAATCACTCCTCATCTTTTCGAGCCTGGCTATTCTTCCATCCTTATTCCTTATTATGTTTATCTTATGAAGCTTATCTATCAACGCCGTGAGTGGTTCAAATATCAGTCTGTCGTTTCTAAGAACCACGGATATAAGAACAGACAACAGCGAAAGCGCCGAAAATCCGACAATGATCAACACCTTGGAAAACGTACTGAAAGCCTGAAAAGCATCCGGTTCAATAACAATGGAAACAAAACCCAGAGTTATTATTGAAAGCGTATACATAAATAGATTCAATATAAGCGCTGCCGTAGCTATACCTCCCGGTATGCCGTCACGCATCATAAAGAAAATGCTTGCCGGCTGTCCGCCTGTCGAGGATGGTGTAATTGCCGAAAAATATACATCGGAAGTACTGTATATCAAACCGTTAAACGGAACCTTTCCATAACCTGATCTTTTTATGATACAGCTGATGGCGAAAGCCTCGAATACCACATACATGGCAGAAAACGCAACTGCCGCCAACATAAATCCTTTATTTGAGCTGCCGATAAGATCCATAAGCTCACTGAACGACATCTCACTGTTCTGCTTAAGAACGATCCTGACAGTAAGTACAGCAAGCATTACGGATATAAATGTCCATATTATATTTTTATTGATTTTCTTTTTTTGATGTGCCATATTTTTAATTTATCAGGAGTAATTCATTTCTTCTGAATAGTTACGATTATATACCATAAGACAGGTAAAAATCAATCAAGAAAAAGCCCCATAAGCAATGGGCTTATGGGGCTCTATCATTTTCATGAAATATATCTTGCCTCTTTTATGACAGCATCACTAAAAGATCAGCATACACCCTGAGCTATCATAGCCTCAACAACCTTCTTAAAGCCGGCAATGTTGGCTCCTGCCACATAATTGCCTTCCATTCCATACTCTTTTGCGGCGTCATCGATATTATGATAAATACCTACCATGATATTCTTAAGCTTGCTGTCAACCTCTTCGAAGCTCCATGACAGTCTCTCGCTGTTCTGGCTCATCTCAAGAGCTGATGTTGCTACACCGCCTGCGTTTGCAGCTTTACCACCAACGAAAGGAACATTGTTCTTCTGGAAGTACTGTGTAGCCTCGATAGTCGTAGGCATATTTGCACCTTCAGCCACATACTTAACACCGTTTGCCACAAGCATCTTGGCATCCTCAAGATCTAGCTCATTCTGAGTTGCGCAAGGAAGAGCTATGTCAACCTTATACTGCCATACACCGTGCTCTCCGTTCTTCTTCTCATGATATTCAGCAGATTTACGTGCGCTCGCATATTCCGTAAGACGTGCACGCTTAACCTCCTTAACCTCTTTAAGAAGGTCTACGTCGATTCCTTCGGGATCATATATCCAACCGGTTGAATCAGATACTGTTACAACCTTTGCGCCAAGCTGCTGTGCCTTCTGGCATGCATAAATAGCAACATTTCCCGAACCTGAAATTGCTACTGTCTTTCCTTCCATCTTATCGCCATGGCACTTAACCATTTCCTCGGTAAGATAAAGAAGACCGTAACCTGTAGCCTCAGTACGTGCAAGTGAACCGCCATAGGTAAGTCCCTTACCGGTAAGAACACCTTCGTACAGTCCCTTTATTCTCTTATACTGTCCGAACATAAAGCCTATCTCTCTTGCTCCTGTTCCTATATCACCTGCAGGAACATCCTCATCTGCGCCGATATACTTGGAAAGCTCTGTCATAAAGCTCTGGCAGAACTTCATGATCTCGTTGTCTGATTTTCCTTTAGGATCAAAATCGGAACCGCCCTTACCACCGCCTATGGGAAGGGTTGTAAGTGAATTCTTGAATATCTGTTCAAAACCAAGGAATTTTATGATACCAAGGTTAACTGAAGGATGAAGTCTTAAGCCTCCCTTGTAAGGACCGATTGCATTATTGAACTGAACACGGAAACCACGGTTAACCTGCACCTTGCCGTTATCATCAACCCACGGAACCCTGAACATTATCTGACGGTCCGGCTCGGTAATCCTCTCCAATATGGCAAGATCACGATATTTCTGCTCGTCCTTCTCGATCACGGGACGAAGGGAATCAAGCACCTCGGTTACGGCCTGGATAAACTCCGGCTGATCCGCATCTCTTTTCTTGATCTTCTCAAGCACTTCATCAACGTATGACATTTTAATCTCCTCCTTTAAAAATGAATTAAACTATAAAATAAAACGCCAAAGAAGCATGAGCCCATGCTTCTCTGACGCCTTTGTCCAAAAAACATTATATATCGGCTTTTCTCACAATGCAAGAACTTTATTCAACAAAATCAGCCTTTACATAAGCTTCTTTTCCGTTATATTTTATCTTGCACCAGCCGTCCTTTTTCTCTATAAGCTCGAATTTATCACCTCTGTAGGCCACTCCAAGCTTATTTGCGGTTTCCGAAGCACCCTCTCTAACATTAACATTCTCCTTAACGGTTATGGTACCTCCTGCTGCCGTCTCCGAACCTTCCGAAGAATCACCGCCCGACGATCCCGTATCGACAACCTCGAGGTAATCAGACTTGATATATGCTTCCGTTCCGTTAAAGTCAATCTTGCTCCAGCCGTTCTCCATCTCCTCGTAACGCTTATATGTATCTCCTATCTGAGCCTTTCCTAGTGATTCCGAATCCGTACTTGCCGAAGCTCGTATATTTACGACATCCGTTGCTTTAACCGTGACTGCGTTTGCATCCTGTTCTGCCTTCTGTGCCTGAGCCTGGGCATCGGCTTCCTCCTGCTGCTTTGCCTGCTGCTGCTCTGTCAGCTTCGCCTTAACAGCCGAATTAACCTGTGACTCAATCTGCTTAAGCAGGGCTGCCAGCTGTTCGTCACTTTCAATTGCCTCATTATATTCCGCACTTATCTTGCTTGTCAGCTCCTCTATATCGGACTGTGAGGACATTTCAAGGAAATACGCCTGCTCGTCATCGGAGAGCTCCGACTTGTTGATATAAAGAGAACCCGAATCATTTGTACATACATAGCTTGACTCAAGCGAAGGAGCCGGTGTTGCAACCCCTGTAAATGTTATGTCAAAGGTTACTATAACCACATATGAATCAGGCTGGTAACCCTTCTTGGTATATACATTGAAATCCGAAAACGACTGATAATACTGCGCCATCTCCTCGATTCTGTATCTTTCCTGGTCCGGAAGGGTATCACACAGTGAAGCCGCGGTATCCGCATCACCGTTCATCACTGCCGAATAGTAGCTTTCCATGAGATTGGTGACATTAGGATAGGCATTCACTTCATATTTGTCTTTCGGAACTTCAACACTGCTTGTCGGAAATGTCGAAGGATCCACGGCTTCATCCCCGCCGCCCTTATGGGTCGCAAGGAAAATGATAAGCGCTATCACAAGTACCAGAAAAACTCCGCCGATTATTACATATACAAAATACTCTCTGACAAATTCCTTGACCTTATTCATGTTCATAGATCCCTTAACTCCTCTCAATTATCCCCATTATCCAAATACCCTTAAATAAAAGCTGCACTCGAGAGGATTCGAACCCCCGACACACGGTACCGGAAACCGTTGCTCTATCCCCTGAGCTACGAGTGCTGAGCACAAAACCTCATACTCGTTAATAATAACACAGGGAACATAAAATATCAACATAATTCCTATACCGTTTCCCTGTATCCTCCGTTCTTTGAGAAGATATACGCGTGGTCTGAAAGAACCTCCACATCCTGTACTTCGGTCTGATTTATCTCTCTTATCATATCATTTAACATTGGCAGAGGCATTACATCATTTGCCGGAACGAGGATAACTTCATGGATACTGCTCGGAATTACATAGATATCACTATCCAGATTTTCACAGAACTCTTCAAGCTCTTCTTCATACATCATTGAGACGGCTCCGTTTATTCCCGGCGTGGACATAATATACATGGGACAGCTGTCAGCTTCGCTTCCGATGACGGATGCATATGAAGGGTTAAGCTCCCTGAGCACCTCTGTTATCCCCCTTATAGAAGGCTTCTCCGCCTCCATGGTATTTCCTACTGCATCATCAAGTACCCGTTCAGCGTCAATGCCCCACATCTTAAGATGTGTCTCTCTCACCGTAAAGGTTGCCTCTCCTTTTATAAGACTGTCAAGTCCGCTGTTTCTGAAGCTGTAGTAAGGCACGATAGCCAGATCCATGAATCTTCTGTACGGCACATCCTCAAGCATCCCGGTATTAGCCTCATAATTGATCAGCTTGCAGCGAAGTCCGTCTCTTATTTCTTCGTACTTCCCTAAATAATCAAGGGACAGCGGTTCACCCATCCTCCTGCTTTCATATACCCTGCACATCCTGTCAAGCACATCTTCAGACACCTCCCCTTCATATTCCTCATAGAACGGTTCAAGATACATCGTAGGATATATATTATCATCCTCACCCGTGATCGAGATCCCCGTATATATTACGCCGTTGTTTTTCGTCACCCGCCTTAGATCAACCCTGTGTTCCGGGTATCTTATCTCCATTGCCTTCTGTACTTCATCCGTAAATCTGTCAAAATCAATCCTGTCAGTCATATTTTTCTCCTCTTTAATCAAATTCATATTAGGTAATCAGCCAACAGGACAGTCGCAGAAACGCTCCGCATTATTTGAAGAGGACAACGTTACCGGTCAAAACGTATTAAGACATATATTCTCTTACCGGTCTTTTACTGCAAAAAAAGAGCCCCTCCCCAAAGGAAGAAGCTCATTTGTTCTAAGAATTGTTTACACTCTGGATAAATATTCACCCGAACGGGTATCGATCTTAATCTTATCACCAAGTTCAACAAACAGCGGCACATAAACCGTAGCTCCGGTCTCTACTACTGCCGGCTTGGTTGCACCTGTTGCCGTATCACCCTTAAAACCGGGCTCTGTCTCGGTGATCTCCAGTTCAACAAATAAGGGCGGCTCAACCGCAAAAACATTGCCGTTATGGGAACAGATCTTTACCATCTCGTTCTCTTTAACAAATTTAAGCGCGTCACCTATCGTATCACTGTTCAAAGCAATCTGCTCATATGATTCTACATCCATGAAGTTGTATAAGTCCCCGTCTGAATAAAGATACTGCATATCCTTTCTGTCGATACGAGCCTGCGGGAACTTCTCGGTGGGACGGAAAGACTTCTCCACAACGCCACCACTGATTATATTCTTTAACTTAGTTCTAACAAATGCTGCTCCCTTACCGGGTTTAACATGCTGGAATTCTATTATCTGAAAAATTCCGTTGTCCATCTCAACAGTTAAGCCATTTCTGAAATCGCCTGCTGATATCATAAGATAACCTCCTTACAAAGCACAAATATTCCTCAAACAGTTTATACTATCACACGACTTAATTCAAGCACTTTTTTAAATTTGTTCGCAACTATTCAAAACCTCGTATCTATAAGCATATCCCGGACACCGCCAATACGGTCTGTTCTACGGAAAGACTGTCCGTATCTATAATGAAATCGGCGGCATCTGCATACATAGGAGTGCGTATTTTCAGCATTTCTCTTATCCTTCCGCGTACATCCCCTGTACTTAACAGAGGTCTTCCGGTATCATTTCTTACCCGTTCATATAATGTGTCCGCTTCCGCCCTTAAATATATCACCGTACCGATTTGCTTAAGCAAAGCCCTGTTTCCCTCTGTCAGTATGATGCCTCCCCCGGTCGATAACAAAGTATTCTCAATCCCTTTATCGCCTGAGAGTTCCTCTAAAAGCTCAGTCTCCAGCTTCCTGAAGAAACTCTCTCCGTCTGTTTTAAAAATATCCGGAATACTTCTGTTCTCTCTTTTGACAATAAGCTCATCCGTGTCCGCGAAGTCCATGCAAAGCCGTCCGGCAGCCATCCTGCCCACGGTGCTCTTTCCCGAACCCATATAGCCTACCAGGCAAATGTTATTTCTTTTACCCACGTTTAGTATACCCTTCTTTTATAACTTTTTTTCATAAATATTTTTGTATACGAACTTCCCGGTTACCGTTCTCCCTTAAGGATCTTATATACATCCTCAGCCACATTTTCGGGAACACTTATGCCGTTCCATATCTCATAGGAACATACCGCCTGGTAAACAAGCATCTTAAGTCCGTTATAAGCCTTGCCTCCGCTGTCCATAACCCTTTTCATAAACAGGGTCGTCTCAGGCTTATATATAAGGTCTATTCCCGTTTCGGTCTTTTCAAAAAAGCCTTCATCATTTATGATACACGAATCCACATCAGGATACAGACCTACCTTCGTACACTGAAATACTATATATCCGGATCCGGGAAGGCCGGTGATATCCGAAGGTTCCATCGTACTTACAGCATCCTCTGTAATACCTGCGTTATTGTCCCTTGCATAAGCCAGCAATGATGCGCGTATATCCTCTGCTTTTGCCCTTGTCCTGTTAACAATTGTCAGAGTGGCCGGCGACTTGGATATGCACATAAACGCAGCTGCTCTGGCAGCGCCGCCCGCGCCAAGTATCACAACACGCCGCCCGCTTAAGGATATCCCTTCACTTTCAAGCTCCCTCTCAAGTCCCATTACATCCGTGTTGTAGCCATAGAATCCCTTCTCTGTATACTTAAGTGTATTTACCGCACCTACAGCTCCTGCAACATCATCCACCCCGATGAGCTCTCTCATGATATCGGTTTTATATGGTACAGTCACGTTTATTCCCCTTACCCCCAGCGAATACAATCCCTTTACTATATTTTCAAGATTTCCGTCTGCCCTGAAGGGAACATACACCGAATCTATCCCCAGAGCCTGTGATATATGGTTATGTATTGCAGGGGACATCGTATGCTCTACAGGATTACCGATAATACCGTATACCGCAGTTCTTCCGTTAATATTCATTCCTTCGCTCCTCTTCTGTAAAAATACATGACCATTCTCTCAAGATAACGCTTGAGCACTATCTGTATCTCTTCCTTTTTATCAATGGGAGTTACAAGTATGTTTCTGATACCACAGCGTCTGGCTCCCCATACATCGGTAAAAAGCTGGTCACCGATAAACAGAGTCGTGGATGCATCGGTCCCAAGAAGCCTCATTGCCTCATTATAGCCCTTCCTTCCGGGCTTCCCAGCCTTATGTATATACATGGCTCCGACATCATCGGCGAAGCTTTTCACTCTCGGTTCCTTATTATTGGAAAGCACAAGACAGGTATATCCGATATCATTAAGTTCTTCAAACAGCTTCTTCGCCCTCTCATCGGCCGGAGCTCCATGGGGTACCAGAGTATTGTCAATATCATATATGATCCCCCTGTACCCTTCATTATACAATGACCGGTAGTCTATACTGTATGCGGAATCCGCACACTCATCCGGATAGAAGCTTTCAAACAGTCCGTATTTCATTATGTAAACCTATAATATAAAATATAAAAAAATAACCTCCCGCCAAATGCAAGAGGCCGATCTTATCCTGCTCTTCTCTTATGTTCCGGACTGAGGACCGAATCCCTGTCCGAAGCCTGACTTCTGTATCACTATTCCGTCATCCGAGCTGTCTATGACAGGATTTCCTCCTACGAAATACTGATACTGCGCCAACGACTTATCTTTCTCTATATCCTTAAATGCCTGTTGTATATCATTACCGTCAATCTCGTTTATCCTGTCTGTGCTGCTTAAATCTTCATTGATTCTTATTTTCGGCGCATTGACAGTGTTTAACGGATCAAAAGATCCGAACCCGCCTATTCTCATATTATCATCCCCTAAGAAAAATCAAAATACGAAACAATTTATATACAGTATAACAGAAATTTTCAAAAAACACAAATCCTGTACGTTCCCTAATCATCAAGCACTGATGAAAGCAGCTGTTTTGTATACGGATGCTTCGGAGACTTATACACCTCGTCATCACTCCCCTGCTCAACTATCTGTCCATCCTTCATTACCATCACACGGCTGCATACGGAATATACAACCTTAAGATCATGCGATATGAACAGTATGGCTATGCCCAGTTCTCTGTTAAGCTTAAGGAGAAGCCTGAGTATCTGGTCCTGCACCGTAACATCTAGTGCCGATACCGGTTCATCAGCTATTATAAGCTTAGGTCTAAGCATCAGAGCAAGAGCAATGCATATTCTCTGTCTCTGTCCACCTGACAGTTCACTCGGCTTTCTTCCAAGATAACTTTCATCCAGTCCCACAAGACGTATCATGTACGCAACGTGTTCATCACGTTCCGGATCCGTAAGCTTTCCCTGTATACGGAGAGGCTCCTCCAGTATCCAGCCTATTGTTTTAGCCGGATTCAGAGATCCGTACGGATCCTGGAATACCATCTGCGCACCCGTGCTTCCATGTTCTACGGTTCCCTCATAATCCTTCACTATCCCAAGTATCGTCTTGGCCAGCGTAGACTTACCGCATCCGCTCTCACCGACGAGTCCGACTATTTCTCCCTGTTTCATATCAAAGGAAACATCTTTAAGCACCTGTCTGCGGACGGAAGCCGAACTGAATCTCCCCGTCTTCTCCCTGTAATAAGTATTAAGATGGGAAACGGTGAGTATTGTGTTGTCTGACCTGTTTTTATCATTGTCATTCATAGTCAAGCTTCTCCATCCGCGGGATTGCGGCAATAAGTCTTTTGGTATAATCCTCCTTGGGGAAGTCAAACACTTCACTGACCTCTCCTGTCTCTACCACCCTGCCCTTGTACATAACAAGTACTCTTGTGCAAAGCTTCCTTACGACGCTTAAGTCATGCGATATAAACAGGATAGCGGTTCCGGTTTTTTTATTTATCTTTTTCAGCAGTTTTATGATCTGTGCCTGAACGGTAACATCAAGCGCCGTCGTAGGTTCATCCGCAATAAGAAGCTTGGGATTACATATAAGCGCTGCCGCTATCATGACTCTCTGGCGCATTCCGCCGGAAAGTTCATGCGGGTATTTGTTATACAAGCTCTCAGGATCCTGCAGCTCCACATCTTCCAGCATCTTAATTACTTTATTATGTATCTCATCTTCCGTAAGATCCGTATGAAGCCTGAGGCTCTCACCCACCTGCCATCCTATGCGTTTAACGGGATTCAGAGAAGTCATGGGCTCCTGAAACACCATACAAATGTCGTTTCCCTGATACTTCCTCAGCATATCACGGCTGCAGGTCAGAAGATCCGCTCCGTCAAACAGTATCTGTCCCCGTTTCTTCATCTTCTTTCTTGAAAGCAGGCCTGCTATAGCAAGAGCAGACATGGATTTACCCGAGCCGGATTCACCGACTATTCCTACTATCTCACCCTCATCAAGGTGCAGATCGAAATCATACACTACGGTTTCAGGGGTTATATGATCATGAAATTCTATATTAAGATCTATTACATCAAGCATGTTTTTCCAACCCTTCATTAAGCATGGCAAAACCGAAGATAAGCAGAGCGATCACCGATCCTGTGCAGACAGCATACCCGGGTCGCGAAAAAAGGTAGGACTGGGATTCCGACAGCATCCTTCCGAGGCTTGAATCAGGCGGCTGAACACCTATCCCCAGAAAACTCATTCCGGCCTCTGCCAGTACGGCGTTATTGAAGCCTATCGCTACTGTTGACAGCAGCACGGGAATGGTATTGGGAAGAATATGCACAAACATTATTCTGAGATCGGAGGCCCCCATCAGCCTTGCGCTCTGTACATAATCAAGATTCCTGCATTTAAGGAACTCTCCTCTTACGATCCTTGCATATCCCGGAACGAACAGAATCCCCAAAGCAATCGTAACATTCATTTTGCCGGCTCCCATAATACTAATTATCACAAGTGCCAGCAGTAATGATGGGAAAGCCAGCACCGCATCATTAAATCTCATCATGATCTCATCCGGCCTGCCTCCGTAATATCCCGTTAACGCACCTATGATAGTTCCGAATACAACACCGATAAGAACCGTTCCCATGGCTACCGCCATAGTTGTATCAAGTCCGGCCAGTATCCTGCTGAATATATCCCGCCCGAAATTATCACATCCCATGATATGCCTGGCCGAAATCCCTGCAAGCTTGTTCGCCGAATCCATTGCGTTGGGATCATAGGGGGTAAAAAACTTCCCGGCAATGGCAAGTATGATCATCATACCTGTAATGATCAGTCCAATATATAATCTTCTGTTTTCCCTAAACCGTACCTTCATATTTTACTTTCCATTCAAAACACAGTATCCGAAAGCCTCAAAGTTCTATACGATCCGCGGATCTGTAAGCTTGTAAAGTATATCAACGATAAAATTAATGACTATTACTATACATGCTATTATCGCTACTATTGCCTGTGCCACGGGATAATCCCTTGTCGATATCGAAGTTATCAGAAGACGTCCGAGTCCCGGGATTGAGAAAACCTGCTCTATTATTATAGATCCCGCCACCATATCTGCCAGTGTCACTCCCAGAAACGTAATGACAGGTATCAGCGCATTTCTGAGCACATGCTTATACAATACCTCATCCGTTGAATTACCTCTGCTGTATGCCGTTCTGACGTAATCAAGCTTACCCTCCTTAAGCACCGAGCTTTTCAGGAGCTTTATGGTCATGGCTGCCTTCGGAAGGGCTATGGCTATTGCCGGAAATATAAGATAACCCAGAAATCCAGGCAGATCGTCTTTATAATTGACAAATCCTCCCGGTCTGAACCATCTAAGTACAAGACCGAATATATAAGTCAGCAGCATTCCCAAGAAGAAAGAAGGTATCGACATGGTTATCTGGTTCAGCACATCTATAGCCTTCGAATACCATTTATTCTCATGCTTTGCCGTATAAATCCCAATCGGTATTGAAATGACAATAACAAGAACAAATGACATTATCGTAAGCACAATGGTTATCGGTATCTTACTTGCAAGCATGCTCCTTACAGATGAGCCGTATGTATATGATTTACCCATATCGCCAAAGAAAAAATCCTTAAGCCACTCAATATATCTTACGGGAAGCGGTCTGTTGAGCCCCATCTGCTCCCTCAGTCTTTCGATCTTCTCGGGAGTAGCGCTTGTTCCCAGCATATTGCTTACCGGATCTCCGGGGATCACCCTGAATGCAAGAAAGACAAGCATGGTGACTATCAGAACCGTTATCAGCATTGTAAACAATTTGTTTCCGATATATTTCATGCCTGTCTCCTTGTAATCCTTTATGTTTTGTAACGACTGAATCCCTATGGTGATTACCTGTTATTAACAGATCACCGAAATCTAATTCTTATATCTTATCTTTGCGATATCCTGAACATACAGCGGATAGAAAGTATAACCCTCGAACTTCTTATTTATCGGGACAAATTCAGCCATATCCTGGATATATACATTGGCTGCATCCTCAGACAGCAGGGTCTCCATCTGCTTTATAAGCTCAGTACGTCTGTTATCGTCCAGTGTTTTACGGGACTCCTCATACAGCTTGTCATATTCCGCATTTGAATAGTTTATGAAATTATTATCTGCCTTTGAATAAAATCGTCCAAGCAGAGCATCGGCAGTCAGTGATGATGCATCCACACCAATAACGGTAGATTCATAATTCCGTCCTGTATATACATCTGAAAGCCATGTATTCCACTCGACCTGGTTTATCGATGCATTTATACCAACCCTTTTAAGCTGTTCCACGAGAACCTGCGCCGTATCGACATGCGGTGTATAGTTGGACGGAACCGTTATCGTCATGCTGAACCCATCCGCATATCCGGCCTCACTCAGCAGTTCCCTTGCTTTGGCTTCATCATGTGGATATTTGTTCTCGAGCTCCGGCATATAATATTTCCCGAAGGACGGAAACATTGATGAACCTATAGGCGAACCGTGCCCCTCAAAAGCAAGATCGAGTATGGCCTGCTTATCTATTGCATAGCACATTGCCTGTCTTACCCTTGCATCATCAAAGGGCTTAACCTTATTATTAAGATAAAGTGCCTGTACAAGGTTCATGCTTCCTTCATGTACATCAAAGTCGTCCCCGATCTGTTTGATCTGAGCAGCAGAAATATGCATGGTCAGATCGATCGTACCGCCCTTTAAGTCCATAAGCATAGCATCGCCGCTCTCAATCTTGAATTCAAGATTCTTTATGCTTGCCTTATCTCCCCAGTAATCATCGAAGCTCTCCATTATAATGTTTTCCTGCGGTGAACGCGATATGTATTTATACGGTCCGGTACCTATCGGCGTTGTATCCGCAGAAGCATTATCCTTGGGGATCACGGAGGCATTAACCGATGCTATATAAGCAGGGAAATCAACATCCGTTTCATTAAGTACTACATCCACTTCGGCATCCGATACCACATTAACTTCCTTAATATTGGAAAATGCCGCTATGAGGGATTCCTCTCCCGTCATACCGGCACTTTTTTCTATACTGTACTTTACATCCTCTGCCGTCACGGGATTTCCGTTATGAAACTTTACTCCGTCCCGGAGCATGAACTTATATGTAAGTCCATCATCCGTAACTTCGTATTCCTTCGCTACAGCAGGGATAAGATCACCATTCTCATCAGGCTTAAGCAAGCCTTCAAATACGTTGAACAATACCTCTCTGGTTCCTGCCGCAGTTGCTTTGTGTGGGTCAAGACTATCTTCAAGATCTTGTGGTATTCCAACAACTATCTTGGAAGAATCTCCTGTCTTTCTGCCTGAGCATCCGCCCAGTGCAATAGTCAGTGTAAGCAACACCGAAAGAATTAAAATAAGTCTTTTTCTCATCGTTGTTATCTCCTCTTCTCAGATAAATATTTAATTGTCACGGAAACTCAAGAACAGTTTCCTGCTACGTTCATATTGTATACAATGTATAATCCAAAATCAAGGTATTTCGTTAATTATTTAACATTGTACTGAAAGAAAAACAAAAGACCCGAAACAATTACTCGTTTCAGGTCCTGTATCATCAGTTAAGAACTTTCTTCAGCTCATCCATAAATGTATTTATATCCTTGAATTCGCGGTATACTGAGGCAAATCTTACATAAGCTACGGCATCCAGATCCTTAAGCTTGTTCATAACCAGCTCTCCGATGACATCGCTCGGTATCTCCTTATCCTCATAATTAAACACCTCTGTCTCCACCTCATCAACCAGCTGTGTTATCGAAGAAGCCGGAACAGGACGTTTATGGCACGCTCTAAGCACACCGGCTTCAATTTTGGTCCTGTCATAGGTCTCCCTGTTGTTGTCCTTCTTAATAACGATAAGCGGTATGGTCTCGATCTTCTCATAAGTAGTGAAGCGCTTATCACACTCATCACAGACCCTTCTCCTTCTTATCGAATTATTGTCCTCGGCAGGACGGCTGTCGATTACCCTTGTGTTCTCATAACCGCAAAACGGACACTTCATATTATATTCCCCTCTCAAATTAAATGTGATAGATTATATTGATGCCACCCTCAGACATCACACTAAATATACCGTATCACAAATAATTATGTCAACCCCAAAACCGCCAAATAAAGAAAGAAATATTTCCGTAACAACTTCGGTCATACCGGTGTATATTCAGTTTGTTTTTCATTTAAATATTTAATAATATCCTCATAACCTTCCTGTGAAAATGCAAAGAGCTGAACTGTTATCTTATCAGGATCCGTTGCCTCATAACACAGCGGTTCCGGCCATGTATCAACGCGGAATTTATCTGTATCATCCTCATTCTCGGCCGACACTTTGATTATCCTGTATCTCATCCCTTTAAGGCTTCCCGTGAACGGTTTACCCTTCTTGTAATGATTAAAAGTCAGTATGGTATGATGATCTATCATATTATCTTCTCCTTGGTTTTATGTCAGGATACAATAAGACCGGACAGAAATACTATCCGGTCTTTAGCTTCATTTTATCCGGTCTTCACGACCTTCTTATCTTATTTTTTTAAAAAATCAGGTATCTTTATCTGTCTTGATTCAACCCTGCTTGTAAGCGGCGACACACCTCTCAGACCTCCGCCGAAGGTTGAAGGCTCGGGAGTAGGACCGGTATTCTGGTTAACACCCGGAATCGGCTGAACCGATATATTGCCGGTATGTCCCGGAACACCCTGATTGATGTTCATCTGTGTGTTCTGGAAGCTATACGGCTGTTGAGGAAGCTGACCGGTAAACTGCGAGGCGTTCATACCCATGGTATTCTGTGTAACACCCATTCCACCGTTTATCGGAGATGTCATTCCGCCAACCTGCTGATTTATCACACCCGTATTCATCGGAGATGTCATGCCCGGGTTGGCCTGCATCGGCTGTACCTGCTGGCCCATAGTGTTATTCTGCATTCCAAGTCCCGGATTGGCTGATGCAAACTGCCTTTGCTGGTATGCCTTGGAACCTGTGAAATTCCTCATTCCACCTGATGCCAGCTGCCCTATTCCGGCTGCACCCTGCTTGGGAATCCTGTTCTCATCAATACCTGTGGCAATAACGGTCACCGCACACGAATCCGGATCACGATCATCGTAGGTAGCACCGAATATAACATTTACATCATCGCCTGTAAGATCGCTTACAAACGATACAGCATCATTGGCATCAAGAAGAGTTATATCACCTGAAACATTTACGATAACATGGCTTGCACCCTGTATCGTAGTCTCAAGCAACGGGCTGTTAACGGCCTGTTTAACCGCTTCAATCGCCTTGTCATCACCCTTTGCCGCACCGATACCGATATGTGCTATTCCTTTATTCTCCATTACTGTCTTGACATCTGCAAAGTCAAGATTGATCAGTGAAGGAACATTTATAAGATCCGTGATACCTCTTACCGACTGCTGCAATACCTCGTCAGCGAGCTTGAGAGCTTCGGGCATCGTCGTTCTTCTGTCAACAAGTTCAAGAAGTTTATCATTGGGAATTACGATAAGCGTATCTACGTTCTGCTTAAGCTTCTCGATTCCTCCAAGCGCATTCTGCATACGCGTTCTGGCTTCAAATCTGAACGGTTTGGTTACAACTCCGACTGTAAGGGCACCCTGCTCTTTTGCCAGTCTTGCAATTACCGGAGCGGCACCTGTTCCTGTACCGCCACCCATTCCGCAGGTAACAAACACCATATGTGCACCACGGATAGCATTTGCTATATCCTCTGCGCTCTCCTCTGCGGCCTTTTCTCCTATCTCAGGCTGCGCACCGCATCCAAGACCTTGTGTAAGCTTATCGCCTATCTGCAGAAGTCTGGGTGATTTACAAAGCTGAAGCGCCTGTTTATCTGTATTCACTCCAAGGAACTCAACACCTACTATCTGTTCCTCGACCATTCTGTTTACTGCATTATTACCTGCACCGCCTACACCAACGACCAATATCTTGGCTGCGGAATCCATTATATCAGTTTTAATTTCCAGCAAGATGTTGCCCCTCCCTTTTTATAGATTGCTCCACACTCATCTACAATAATATAATTATTTTTATAAATTATCAATAGTTTTTTTCGTGCAATTGCGTATTTTCGGGATTAATCTCTTGAAAAAGTAAATTTATCTCCCTCACCTTCATAGTTTTCCATATGAAGCACTCCCGAATGTCCCTCAAGCTCAGGGAGAATAAATCTGAGTTTGTTGATTTTTTCGTCTATAAAATCACTCGTTCCGAGGAACACACGAACATGCCCAAAGTACAGGGTTATATTGTAATTATTGTCAAAATATATCTTATCGGTTTCGATCATGTACTTTGTCAGGAGCTGCGTTATGTTCAGAATAAGCTTAAAAACATCATCTTTTTCAACCGGAAGCTTCTCATGAAGCGTAATATAGTCAAAATCAAGACCGGTAACAAAGGGAAGGCCTTCTATCTGTTGAGTTGAACTCTCGACCACTATACCGTCCTTATCAAAATACAGATAATGCCCGAGGTACTCTACATAACCCGCAACGGCTTTTTCATAAACCCGTATCTTAACCTCCGTAGGCGACAGAAGTTCAACATCCATCTTTTCAACAAACGGCACATCCTCCACTCCGAAGAACCTGCATTTTATATACAGGTATATCGAATTATGTCCATACCGGCCGTTAAGAACATGATCTTCTATTTCATCGGCGCTGTAATGCTCGTTTCCCGTTATATCAACAGAAGTGATCGTAAATTCGGATTTGATAACAAGTATTGCTATACAGAGCAGAATAAAGGCCACGAAAAAGCCAATCAGGATACCGGGACCTCTCCTCTTATGTGTTCCTTCAACGCCTCCCGGATTCCTTGAATAATCCAATGCCATACTAATCACCTGAATTCCGAAGTCTTATCCTTCGGGCCACACTGAATACCAGGCCTATCTCAATAAGCAGGAAGACCACCGCCGAGCCGCCGTAGCTGATGAACGGAAGCGTAATACCCGTATTGGGTATCAGGTTGGTAACGACTGCAACATTAAGAATTACCTGGAGCGATATATGAGCCATAACTCCCACAACCAGCAGTGCCCCATACATATCCACCGCATTATTGGCAACGACAAGGAAACGCCATATTAGGAGAAGGAACATAAGCAGAACCGCGCCGGCTCCGAAAAGCCCCAGCTCTTCACAGATTATCGAAAACACCATATCATTCTGCGCTTCAGGTACGAAGCCCAGCTTCTGCATACTCTGCCCCAATCCTTTGCCGAATATCTCTCCGGAGCCTATCGCGTACAAAGCCTGCAGAGTCTGAAATCCTGTGGTACCTGCGAAAGCTTCCGGATTAAGCCATGCCTCAATTCGTCCGAAGCGGTATGACTGTTCACTTGTAAGAACGCCTTTCTTTACCAAAAGAACAAATATCGATGCAACACCTACTCCGGCCGCACCCAGAAGAAAGTACTCTTTATAATTGGGTGTAGCCACGAAAACCATCATAAAGATTATTCCAAAGATTATTATGGCTGTGCTCAGATTGTCAGTGATCGTCAGAACCAGAACCGAGATCGGCACACCCAGCAGCAATGTCCGGAGCACGCCCTTTAGTGTCTGGATATTCTTACCCATCTTACACACATGAGCTGCAAAGAATATGATCATTCCGACCTTCGCAACCTCTGCCGGCTGAAGTGATATACCCACATTAAGCCACCTTCTTGCGCCGTTAACCTCATATCCGAGAGGAGTAAGCACCAAAAGGATCAAAATGACCGATACGGCATAGGCGGGAATGGCCAGCTTCTGCCATATATGATAATCAAGGAACATAACGACAAACATCATGATAATGCCGAACAGAGTTGCCTGAGCCTGCTTTCTGAAATAGTACCCCGGCTCACCGAAATCCAGCATTGCCTCATATGAGCTTACACTATACAGCGTAACAAGGCCGAAACAAAGCAGAAAGATCACTATAAACAGCATCGAGTAATCAAAGAAGGCCTTATCCCTATTATTCTTTTTATGTCCTCCCCTTCTGTTACTCATCCGATCCCAATATACTCCCTGACCACAGATACAAATCGTATGATTCTGCCTTCAAAACTTCATTACGGCAGAATCCTTCCTGCTTACAGCGCCAAAAAACCCACTGCGCATAACATTATGGTAATTATGGTAAATACAGCCACTACTTTCGTCTCAGACCAACCACACAATTCAAAATGGTGATGGATCGGTGCCATCTTAAACACCCTTTTCCCACCGGATATCTTAAAATATCCGATCTGGATCATAACAGACAGAACCTCGGCAAAATATATGAATGCAACAATCAGTATAAATATCGGCATCTGCAACATGTATGCCATCGCGACCACAAATCCGCCCAAGGCAAGCGATCCCGTATCTCCCATGAAAACACTTGCCGGATGTACGTTAAACAACAGGAAGCCCAGAAGCGCTCCCACAAGTGCCAGGGCGCATACGGAAACACCTTTTCCCGCTATCATTGCGGCAACACCGAAAAAAGCAGCTATCGCGCAGGTTACAGAAGATGCCAGTCCGTCAAGCCCGTCCGTAAAATTGGCACCGTTTACGGTTCCGAGAACCGCAACGAACAGAAGAGGCAGCGAAACCCAGCCGATACTCACTGTCTTTCCGCCTGTAAAAGGCAGGATTATATCAAGGCTGACGCCGGCTATCCTTATCATATAAAAGGCAAATACAGCTGTTACCACAAACTGAAGAGACAGCTTCTGCGGAGCGGTAAGCCCCATGGATCTTTTCAGCACAACCTTTATATAGTCATCAATAAAACCGACAAGCCCGAAACCCACTGTCATCAGAAGCACCGGAATGATCTCAGGATACTTCCCAACGTATATAAGCGATGTAATAAGAGTTCCGGCTATTATCATAACGCCTCCCATTGTAGGAGTTCCGGTCTTCTTAAGATGGCTCTCGGGACCATCATCCCTAACGGTCTGCCCCACCTTCAGTTTCTTTAAATACGGTATCACAAACGGCCCCATGGCAGCTGTTACCGCAAATGCTATTATCACAGACCACAGCACTGTCAAATCCATACACTACCCTTTCTTATCCCTCTGTTCCTTCATAAAACGGTACGACTCAGCCTATCCTGTACATGGCTGATTGCAAGCACACAAATTACAGTATATATCATTCTGTCTATTTTTCAACAATTACTTTACTCAAGATCGGATATATTGGCATCCATAGGCTGTCCTGTCTCCGGATCAAGTATCGCACCCGTTACAGGATCAATAGGATATCCGGTTTCAGGATCGAGTACGACCTCCTTCTCTTCCTTCTGCTCTTCCTCTTCGAATATGATTACGGAATCATTGACTACCCCTGTATTTTCCGGGTCCTGTCCTTCTTCGACCGCATTTTCGGATACTATACCGTTTTCACTCAATGACTCATCGGATGACTGTGCGAAGGTAAGCTGGGCTTCACTGAGTGCGGCCTTCTCCTCTTCTGTCAGTTCCTCGGTCATGAACACGTGCATATATGGCAGCACTTCCGTCAGAATGTCCTTCGTCAATATTGTCGCATATCTCGCAGATGCCTGTGACGGAACATTCGGCTCATCTATAACTGTATATATGACTATCTGCGGATCATCCGCAGGAGCAAATCCCATAAACGAAACAACATAATTACCGCGCTTTCTGGGATATTTCTCGGCTGTACCCGTCTTGCCTCCTATACGATAGCCTGCGGGACGAGCTGATTTACCGGTTCCTTTGGATACAACATTGTTGCACAGCTCAACTATCCTGGCCGAGGTTTCTTCCGACACCGTCTGCTTAAGCACCCTCGGCTCTATCGTTTTGATGGTTGCGCCGTCATCATTTATTATCTTTGTAACCACATGAGGCTGATAATAATATCCCCCGTTGATGAGCGAGCAGAAGCCCGTAACCATCTGGATCATTGTTACATTAAAGCCCTGCCCGAACGAACTTATCGCAAGATCGGACGGTACCATGGTCTCAGGATCGAATACAAGCGAATTCGTCATCGCCTCACCGGTAAGATCAATATTTGTCTTAAGGCCGAAATTATACAGCCTGTTATACTTCATGAATATGGTCTTTCCCATTTTAGCACCGATATCCATAAACGCCACATTACAGGACTGTTCGAGTGCGCCCGAGAAGTCAAGGATACCGTGTCCGAGCCTGTTATTGCAGTGGATCTGATGTCCGCCGACCTCCTTCACACCCTGACAGTTAAAGGATTCGTTTCCCGTAAGTACTCCTTCTTCAAGACCTGCCGCCATGGTGAACGGCTTGTAGGTGGAACCCGGCTCATATGTCTGGTTTATGCAGAAGTTCTTCCAGAGAGCATTAAGCGCTTCCATTTTGGCTTCTTCATAAGCCTCTTCATAAGTCTTGGGACCGCTTGGCTCAGGCTGCGTATCTTCAGTCTCCTCCTCACCGGGCTCTCCCGGGTCAAGTGCTTTTGCAGAACCCCTATCTCGTATTCCCGCAGGTGCTGTTACGCTTCCCCTTCCGTCAGCCTCTTCCTCACTCTCTTCAATATTTATGTCAACCTCGGATGTACCTTCCTCTCCTTCTTCCGAAGCTTCCTCTCCATTCTCTTCGTTATCGGACTTTTCCTCACCGTCTTCCCCCGAAATGTTCACCACGCCCTGTGTTGAGTATTCCTCCTCATCAACAACGACCGTAAGTCCATCCGTGTTTCTAGGATCATTAAGGTCGTATACGGGGTAGCTGGCCATCGCAAGTATCTCACCGGAATCCGGCTTCATTATAATGACTGCCGTATTTTTCGATCCGTTTCCCTCCCTGTATTCATTCTCATGCTCCTTATTGAACGCAAGGATATGCTTCTCTACAATACTCTGGATATTTACATCAAGACTTGTGATAAGAGTCTTGCCGTTATCGGCAGGCTTTATCGTCCTTTCAAGATTCTCATCATCGTTAAGATAACCGTATTCACGCCCCGGAATACCGTTAAGAGTAGAATTATAGAATTCCTCGAGACCATATGCCCCTTCATTGTCACCCTGAACAAAGCCTATCACATCACAGGCAAGCGATCCGTACGGATATGTCCTCTGATATGTGTTTTCCAGCCATACGCCCTTTATATTGGGATTCTGGGCTCTGTTGTTAAGCTTGTCCATAAGCTCGCTCACAACATCATAAGGCTGTTTCTTGGCAATGATCCTGTATTGCGAAGTCGGGTTTGCCGCAATATATTTCTTAAGATCCTCTCTGGTATACGAAAAATCAATTTCCGAATTGTACAGGGCATCAAGGGTAGGTTCTATAAACTGCCCCTCCTTACCGTTGAGAGTCTTTGCATCGATACAGACATTATACACCTTCTGGCTGACTGCTATCTTAGTTCCGTTGCAGTCAAGGATTTCACCTCTCTTGGCCGGGAGAGCCTTGCTGTCATACTCTTGCTGTGACAGCACCTGTTTCTTGTATTCCTCTCCGTTATCACGGTTTATCGCATACAGCTTTACCGAAAGCGCACCGAAAGCTGCCACAATAAGAAGGAAGAGTACAGTAAGCTTCTTTTGCATCTTCCCTGTAAATCGCTGGGTTTTGTTGTTTTTCCTTCTTCGTGCCAAAACGCTCACCCTTTTACATAAAAACTGCCCGTGGTATCCGGGCAGTAAATCAACATCTTGTAGTTAACATGAAACCAATATACATTATCTTACATTTCTCACTCTATGTCAACCAGTTGCCTGACATAATCAGTGTCTTCACACTCATAAGCGATTATCTGATCAGAATGCGCATACTGCATACCCAGCTCATTCATCGCCCTGTATTTTACCTCCTCAAGATCAACCGCTCCCGTAATACGGTTCTCCGTATCGTCATTTTCAGCCTTCATCTCATTAAGCTGCGCCTCAAGCTTAGCCAGTTCCTTAACCTTGCTTGTCACATCTGACCGAAGCATAAGATACTGTATACATACAATAACCGTAAGTACCATGGCAAGTGTAAGAAATACTACATACCCGGGATTCATATGCTTTGCACGTTCCCTGTTCCTTCTTGTCTGATGGCTTAACCTTATCCCTGTATATGAACTTGTATCCAGCTCCCTTAATTCCCTGGCTGTATTTCCGTATATTGCTTCAGCAGTTAAAGTACCCCTTGATGCGTTAGCCCTTGCCGCCATTATTCCTACCCTCTTTTTTCGAATACTCTTAATTTTGCGCTTTTAGAGCGCGGATTATCACGCATCTCCTCTTCTCCCGGGATTATGGGCTTTCTTGTTACGACCCTGCCCATACTCACCTTACCACAGACGCATACCGGAAAGTTCTTCGGGCACGTACACGGATCTTCGTTTCTTCTAAATCCCGTTTTTACTATTCTGTCTTCGAGTGAATGAAATGTGATAATGCAGATCCTGCCTCCCGGATTCAGCAGCTCTATCATGTCATCCAGAGTGTCCCTCAACACATCGAGTTCATGATTCAGCTCTATCCTTATTGCCTGGAATGTCTGTTTGGCAGGGTGACCCATGCTTTTTCGTATCTTCATGGGGATTGACGACCTGATGATCTCCACCAGTTCGAATGTCGATCTGATCTCCCCTTTTGATCTGGCAGCCACAATATTACGTGCTATGCTTCCGGCGAACCGTTCTTCTCCGTAATCCCTCAAAATACGGTACAGCTCTGCTTCCGAATAGCCGTTTATTATGTCCCCCGCTGTCAGCTCGCTTCGCGTGTCCATTCTCATGTCAAGCGGCGAATCGAAATTGTAGGAAAATCCCCTCGACGGCGTATCCAACTGATATGAGGATACACCCAGATCAAGCAGGATCCCGTCCACACCTTTAATGTGGATCCCCTCGAGTTCCTTCCTGATATAGCAATAGTTACTTCTTATTATTGTAACATTGCCAAACTCCGATAACCTCTGCCCCGCCGCCCGGATAGCGTCGGCATCCTGATCTATTCCTATCAATCTCCCCTGTGGTGATAACCGCCTTGCAACCTCATATGAGTGTCCTCCGCCTCCTAACGTGCCGTCCACGTAGGTCCCTTCAGGCTTAACACACAGATTATCGATGGTTTCGTTAAGCAGAACCGGCTTGTGACCAAAATTCAAGGTTCCCTCCTCCTTAAATCCGCCGAGCTGTTTCCAATGCTCAGATGCTCAGGCCGAGATCTGCCAGGCGTTCAGCTATGTCATCAATGTCGTCTGCCGATGAAACCTTTTCCCATCTGTCCTTGTTCCAGACTTCGATCTTATCGATAACTCCGGCAAGCACGACATCTTTGTCTAGCCCCGCATGCTCTCTGAGTGCGGTCGGTACGAGGATCCTTCCCTGTTTGTCAACCTCTACTGTATTGGCGCAGGCAACAAGCTTACGGATAAGCTTCCTCGTATCCTCTTTATTGGGCAGATGCTGTAGCTGTTCCATTTTGGATTCCCAGTCCTCTATGGTGTAGATATTGAGACAACCATCATTCCCGTGTGTGATCACGAAAGCCTCCCCAAGCTGTTCGCGAAACTTTGCCGGAACTATCAGACGCCCCTTAGCATCGATTGTGTGGTTGTATTCCCCCATGAACATAACAGGTTACTCTCTCTACTTTCTACCACTTTCTACCACTTCTCACCACTTATGTGTAAATAATACCCTTTTACAGCCAAAAAATCAACCCCCAAAATCCCTCAAAAATGCCGAAAATATGCGGTGTGGAGGGAAGTGGGGGATATGTGCAACACAATATCTTGTGGTTGGAGGCATAAAAAAGAGTGTCAAACCCACCACATCTTGGCTTGACACTCTTTTTTGATTTTATTATATATTTTTTCTATATATATTTAAATATATATGTGCTGTTCTGAATCGTTGTTACACATTGAATCTGAACAGGATCACATCTCCGTCCCTGACCACGTAATCCTTGCCTTCCATTCCCACGAGTCCTTTTTCTCTTGCAGCCGCGAGACTCCCCTGTTCCAGCAGATCCTTGTAATTCACCACCTCAGCCTTAATAAATCCTCTTTCGAAATCCGTATGTATCTTTCCGGCTGCCTGCGGTGCTTTCGTTCCTATTTTAATTGTCCATGCACGGCATTCATCCTCTCCCGCAGTTAAGAAGCTCATAAGGCCGAGAATCCTGTAGCTTGCAGCTATCAGCTTATCAAGACCGGATTCCTTAAGGCCGAGATCCTCAAGGAACATGGCTTTCTCGTCATCATCAAGCTCAGCGATCTCCTGTTCTATCTGAGCGCAGATCACAAACACCTCACTGCCCTCTTCTTCTGCCAATGCTCTTACTTCCTTAACATGCGGATTGGAAGCACCGTCATCCGCAAGATCATCCTCAGCCACATTGGCCGCATATATAACAGGCTTTGCCGTCAGAAGATTATATTCCTTAAATGCCTTTTGAAGGTCTTCATCATCCGGAACCTCGAAGCTTATAGCCCTCTTTCCATCCTCCAGATGCTTCTTAAGCTCCGTAAGCATTACCTCTTCTTTGGCCTGATTCTTATCCATGCGCGCCGCCTTGGCTACTTTGGCATACCTTCTTTCAAGAACCTCAAGATCGGCAAAGATAAGCTCCAGATTTATAGTCTCAATATCTCTTACCGGTGCTATGCTCCCATCCACATGGACAACATTCGAATCCTCGAAGCATCGTACCACATGCACTATCGCATCCACTTCCCTTATATTGGCAAGAAACTGGTTCCCGAGGCCTTCACCCTTACTCGCGCCCTTTACAAGACCCGCTATATCAACGAATTCTATAACAGCCGGTGTGACCTTCTTCGTATGATAAAGCTCACCCAGCTTCTCTATCCTCTCATCCGGTACAGCCACCACTCCTATATTAGGATCGATGGTACAGAACGGATAGTTAGCCGATTCCGCTCCTGCCTTAGTTAATGAATTAAATAATGTAGATTTACCTACATTCGGTAACCCGACTATGCCAAGCTTCATATTATGTAAACCTCTTTCCCTTTGTCTTTCTGATTACTCCAAAGATATTACCACAGATTGAAACTTTTCTCAAACCCGTAATATTCTCAGTAAATATCTTTATTTATGCTGAACATTCAACATATAACCAAGGATGGCCCCGATGACACCGCCGAGGATATGCGACATGTTTGAAATATCATCCGTAACCGTTATTCCTTCTATAACCTGCTGACCTATGTAAATAACCGCCACCAGTATAAACGTTAATGGTATCTCTCCATTCTTGAATCCGGTAAACGACGCAAGGATTATAAAAGCAAAAACGATACCGCTTGCACCGCAAAGGGCGACCGAAGGAAAGAAAATGTAATTTACCAAGGCCGTGGAAAATGCTGTTATACCGATAATGTGCAGTAAGGTTCTTGCTCCGTATTTTTCTTCAAGCATGGGGCCAAGAAGCAAAAGATAGGATGCGTTACCGATAAAATGCGCCCATCCGCTGTGCCCGAGAACATATGTAAAGAATCTTACATATGTCATTGGATTCTTAAGCGAAGAATGATATGTCATAAAAAGGAGCTTTGTTATCCTGCCTCCGGATATTACTCCTATCAAAGTAACCGCAAAACAAGCGATAACAAACCCCAATACTATTGGAGAATTAAAAGTTATTATTGGTTTTTTCTTCATAACCCCTTGTCCTTACATATACTTTTATATCATTCTATGTATGCAATCCTATGACTTTCTGAATGCAAACAAGGAAATGCATTCAGAAATCTATACCGATCGCCTTCAGCTCGTGCAGAGTCCTTGCAATCGGAAATCCGACAACATTATTGTACTCACCCTTTATCTCACGGATATATTTGGCAAATCCGCCCTGGATAGCATAAGCCCCTGCCTTGTCCATAGGCTCACCTGAATCCACATATGCTTCTATCTCTTTATCATTTATATCGTATACCGATACATCTGTACAGGACACAAATGTGAGACGTTTATTCGAAGTTATAACCGTAACACCTGTAAATACCTGATGGGTGCAGCCGGAAATATTCTTAAGCATACGCACCGCATCATCTCTGTCCAGGGGTTTGCAATATATCTCATTTTCATGGGCAACAACAGTATCCGCTCCGATAACGAGCAGCTCATCTTCCTCCCCGGAATACCTGTATTCTGCCGAAGTAACCTTCCTCCATACATCCTCCGCCTTGGCCTCGGACAGCTCGGATACCACTTCGGAAGGGAGGGTCTTCTTTATAATCTCTTCACAGTCACTTACGACCACATCATATTCTATCCCTGCCCGGCTCAGAATTTCTTTTCTTCTCGGAGAGGCCGAGCCCAGTATTACCTTCATACCCCTGTTACATTCCTCCGTTAGCATAAGCCGCCACATAAGCCGCAGCGTTTGCTCCTACCATATTCAGCCCCTGCTGGTTGTAATGAACCGTATCATTCAGATAACCATTCATAGAAGGTGAATGAAGCAGCTGTGAACCAAGTGTAAACAGATTATTGCTGTTGCACAGATCTACCTGAGCCTTTACCACTTCATCATAGGAAAATACTCCATTCGAAGCATATCCGGGTGTTATCAGAAACACCTGTTCCAGACCGTTGGCAAACAACGGCTGAAATGCGGCTATCAGATTATTCTTGTAATCTGTCTCGGAGATTCCCTTAACCGCATCCGATTCACCCTGAAGGAAAACAAGGAATTTTCGTCTTACCTTATAATTGTTTTTCTCAAGATATGCCTTTGTTTTCACCAGACGGGATACCATATCAGCCTTTGTTGCGGAATTGGCCCAATAAAATGAATCGGTCCCGCCATGTGTTGCACATACTCCAACGACAGGTACGCCTGTTTTAGAAAAATACGTATTGACAAACGCTGAAACCAATGTACCGTTTTGATAAGATGGCGAATCGCTTACATATCCTCCCTCATATCTGCCAAACGGTTCTACGATTGGATACAGTGCATTCGGAGAATTGCTCGGTCTGTACTCAAACCCATGCCCAATGGGTACCACCGGCGCAAGTGCGGCGTTTCCGCCATTACCCGACATATTGCTCTGTCCTGCAAATATGATAAGATCAACGGTTACCGGCGCTGCGTTTATATCAGCATTTACGTTTTGCCCGTTCTGACTCTCTGTCAACACCGGAATCTGTGGTAATAAAGGATTTGTATTTATTTTGGGAAGTTTAATATCCGGTACAGCAGGAAGCGGCTGTATCGTTCCGGGAATCGCGGCAGTCTGGGAAGGCGTAGCTGCCACCGCTCCGGTCATCTGTCCTGTTTGTACCTGAGTAGCCGAATTAACATCAATTACCGGGATATTCACCCCCGCTCCGGGCTCCATGGCAGAAACTTCTTTCCCTGACATTAAGGCCATGACCGAAGCCGCAAATACGCCTGCAGTAAACACTCTTCTTATTAATCCCCTTACCTTCATACTTTCATCCCTTCCTTAATCATATAAACTTTTATTTTATACTTTTCTTATACTTTTCACCATTTCCGCTCAGGAAAGCCTTCAGTCTATCACTTCTATAAGCTCACAGGGTTTGTTCACCGCTGCATAGCAGGCATCAACCTTTCCAAATCCGTAAGCAGCATGGATGAATTCAACGCCTGCCTTCTTCGATGAATCCGCATCTCCCTGAATATCTCCTATATAGACCGGTCTTTTGAGCCCATGCTTCTCAACTATCAGTTTAATATTGTCAGCCTTCAGAAGATCATTATCTCCAAGACATACGTGATCCGTTATCACATCCCCGATACCTGTCTTCTTAATAAACAGTTCAATATATCCTGCCTGACAGTTACTTACTATAAACACCTTATGGCTCTTTGCGAGTTCACGGATCGTTTCCAGTATTTCCGGATACAGCCTTCCGGCCTCCCTGTCAAGATATTCATGCTCGTGCTTATAACAAATCGGTGCAAAGGCATCCTGCTCCTCCTGCGGAACCCCCGGTAAGATCGCATTTATTATTTCATTCATAGGCAGCCCAAACAACCCCTTAAGCTGTTCCGCCGTCACCCTCGCCTCATATCCGGCCTCTTCAAGCGCCTGATTCCATGCCTTCTCGACCACAGGCGTGGAATCCCACAGAGTGCCGTCCACATCAAATATTATTCCGTCAAACATACTATACTCTTTCCTTATATATTCATCTCATTATCCCATACATATCCTATACAGTTCTATTCTTATACTTTTCTGTTTTACCCGTAACAACAGTTACTTTTGCAGTTCTTCTCTTATCCGGGAATATATCATCTCGGGAGTTCGGGGGTCCAGTAATTCTGCTGATAAATATCAGTCAGTCGGTACATCACCTTAACCCTGTTCTTACCCACGTCCACATTTGCGATCTCATCATCACCGGTAAGGATCATCGGATCACCGAGGTAGAAGGTATCCTTGTACTCACCGTCATAGGTGTAATAATCGCATATAAATTCAACCTTGTCGCCTTTGCTTACCCCGGTAAGACTCTTGGCCACAGTCTCTGTCTCCCCGTCAGCGTATACGCTTCTTGCACCTGCAATGTATCCATAAGGATTCTCGTTATCAAACACAAGGATAAGTTCCACTCTCTCGCCGTTAAGCATGGCCGGAACATAACCTGTTATCGTATAAGCATCGCCTTCCTCTATCGTATCAAGATGGTAATATGCCACAGGCTGCTTGTTTATCGCAAGCCAGGTATTGTCATAGTCTCCTATCAGATTACCTTTATCATCAAGGTCAAAGACATTATCAAGTCCAAGATCTATATACCCCTTACCGTCATCGAAGAATACGTTAAGTTCACAGTCCTCCACAAGCCCCCACTGCTCTTCGGGAAGACTGATCACATATTCACCAAGGCTGTTTTTAGTCCATACAAGGCCTTCCGGATCAAAATAATTCTCAGAGATATATTCTGCCGTATCCTCTGTGCTGAGAGACCTTCCGCCAAGGAAGCTTAACATCGCACTGTCAAAACCGTATGCTCCCGCATTCGAAGAACCGGACAGCATGCTTCCTAGCATCTGCGAAATAAGATCGGCGCTTCCACCCGATGCAGGCTGTGCACTTCCACCTCCTACAAGCGATCCAAACAGAGACGGCATGGGAGTGGAGGCTCCACCGGCCGATATCTGTCCGCTGACTTCAAGGCCTGCGAACTCCTGGATGCACTTTGAATACTCCGTATCCATTCCTATCTGCTGATATGTCGCTATGGCATTCTTAACATTTCCCGCCTTCTTGTAAGGGAAGTATATAGACAGTCCGTTGGCGTTGTTCATGCAGGCCGCTGTCCTGTTATACTTAACGGCTGCCCTCAGAACCTTGGCAAGATCATTACCCTCTTTGGTTCCCATATTGGTACACAGATGCACGAGATCCACCTGGTCTATTTTGGAGCTCTGAGCGAACTCTCTTGTGTTATATCTCGCACTCGATACCTGCTTATACTCCTTCTTCTGTATAAGCTCATTAGTCGATTTGGCGAAATCGGTAAGCTCTGAGGGCACAGTTGCCTTAAGCTCAGCCAGATCGACTACCGAAAGCGTAGTCTTCTGCCCTCTGCATTTCTGATCACACACATCCACAAAATCATCGACTATGCGTCTTCCGATATCAACCGTAGACATACTTGTATTACGTGATAATTCGGTGAGCCAGTTGGTATAGTACCAGCCTACACCCGGTTCCGTCTCTTCGGATGAGATGAGATAATCCCCGTACTGTTCGAGCATAAGGGCATTCTCAACCGTTGCCATAAGGCATGCGTCAAAGCCTATAAAATCAAACTTTACCCCGCCATCCTTAAGAGCTGTATTTATCCCTCCCAGAGTCATGGAACCGCTCATGGGATTCTTCTCGTCATATCCGTACCCGCTCAGCGATCCGCCGCCGTGATCCCAGAATATGATCTCATTTCTGTCGGCAGGATAATTCTTGGCACAATACTTAATAAACGATGAAAGTGTAGCAGGCTTCGTCATAACCTCCGGTCCAAGATCTGCCTCAAGGCGCTCCAGCTGACCGTTTCTCACCCTGTATATCTGATTCGTCTTACTGCTTATTATGTTATTATTCCATCTTGAACAGCCGCCGGTATATACAATGAGATTTATCTTATCCGACAGGTTCGCCCTTGTCATCTCCGTAATATCATTGGTTCCCATCCCGTGCTTGCTCTCAAGGTCCGTACCGCACATATAGACCATGATCGTAACGGTATCTTCCCCGTTACCCTTGATAGCCGTGAATTTCTCACGGGCCGGTTCCGCTGCTGCGCTTTCTTCCTCTTCATCCGCTCCCGATGCATCCTCCGTAACTGCTGATTGCGAAGAATCATCATTCTCTGCTCCGGCTGCCAGAGCATCATTGATACCGTTTGTCGTATTACTATCTGTCTGGGTACTCTGTGATATCTGGTCATTCTGCTGCGGAACATATTCATTCAGGCTGTCGGATGAATCTCCGAACAGGCCCTTCCCTCCGCCGATCAGAAGAATAAGTATGACAACCACAAGGCTAAGCTTACCGCCGCCGGTTCTCAGGAAGTTACCACCTCCGCCACCGGAGCCGCTGCCATGTCCTCCCGTTCCCTCAGGACCGGCTCCAACCGGGCCTGTACCCAGGCCATCGCCTCTCTTATGTATATCTTTTCCTCCGTCAACAACCTTCTTCTCGCGGCTTCTTGGTCTGTTGTTGTCCATATCCGTTTCCTTTCTTAATCATTATGAGTCAAAAATATTTATTAAATTTATATCCATTCAGGACAGATTATCATTATTGATTATTGATTTTTGTTATATCGTTCCGTAACATCAGCAGAACAGATAGCTATATACATATCTGCATCCGATTAAGTATACTCGTTTTAAGCTGTTTTGTCCATATAGCCTTACTCTTATCTGCTCTTTTATCGTTATAGAAAGGGATTGTACCATTGAACTGTATGGCTTTGATCGGTACGGCTTTACAGATATTTGCAGATATTCCAGTTTTATGACAAGGACTTTTACCGAAATCGTAATAATATTTTCCGAAACCCACACACCTTGCATACACAAAGATAATACTTTAAAATATATTTTAATATCTATAAGGAGAATCCATATGAACACATCCCCCCTGCAGTGTAACGTTTGTCCACATGCATGTATGCTCCCACCCGGTGCAACGGGCAGATGCAGAGCCAGAAAAAATTATACCGGTGAAGAAATCGTCTCCGATATCACAGGTAAGCCGTTAATTCCAAAGACTTACCGGAATGATAGGGAATCAGGGATTTTCCCTTCAAATTACGGAATTGTCACTTCTCTTGCACTTGATCCGATAGAGAAGAAGCCTCTTAATCTCTTCTATCCCGGCAGTTATATCCTTTCTGCCGGAAGCTTCGGATGCAATCTGAACTGCCCTTTCTGCCAGAATCATTCAATTTCGACAAGTGACGGGGCGGAATTTATGTCAGAGGACAATTACCTTTCCCCTGAAGAACTTGTAAAAATAGCGCTTGACACAAAAAGCAAAGGAAATATCGGGATTGCTTTTACCTATAACGAACCGCTTGTAGGCTATGAATATGTATTGGATGCAGCACGCCTGGCTCATAAACACGATCTTAAGACTGTTCTGGTAACTGCCGGCTGTATCAATAAACCGATCGCAGATCAGGTACTTCCATATATAGATGCTCTGAACATCGATCTCAAGAGCTTCCGTGCTGATGTATATAAAAACACATTGGGCGGTGATCTTGATACCGTAAAATCGTTTATAGAAACAGCCTGCGCCATGTGTCATGTGGAGCTTACCACTCTTATAGTTCCCGGAATGAACGATACAGAGGAAGAAATGACAGAAATCTGTGATTATATAACCTCTCTTCCGAACGGTTCAGACATACCGCTTCATATAAGCCGTTTCTTTCCACGGCACAGAATGACCGACAGACCGCCAACGGATGTTGCAACCATTCTCACTCTGCATCATTTGGCATCCATCCGGCTCAGGCATGTTTTCACGGGAAATATGTAACTATTCAGAACAGCACATATATTTTAAAACATGACACGTCATGCTCGCATGTAAGTGTCATGTTTTACAAATATATGTATTGGATGAGTCCAAGACAGCGAAAAATACGAAGTATTTTGAGTCTGTTCTGAATAGTTACGGAAATATCCATATGTTAAAAGGAGAAATAGATATGAAGCTTCTTTTTATAAGACACGGAGATCCGGATTATGAAACAGATTCCCTCACAGAAAAAGGCAGACGCGAGGCTTCGCTTCTCGCTAAACGAATCGCTAATACACATATAGATGAATGCTTTGTTTCTCCGCTTGGAAGAGCCGTGCTTACTGCAAAGCCATGCCTTGAAGCGCTTAATATGGAAGCTGTCACCTACGACTGGTTAAGGGAATTTGACCCGCGTATCGATCGTCCGGATTCACCGGACCGTCCACGCATAACCTGGGACTGGCTTCCTCAGGACTGGACAGCACGTGAACACTTTTTCAAATATGATGAGTGGTGGAATGACGATATTCTTAAGGCTGCCAATGTTAAGGAACATGCACTCGAAGTATATGAAGGACTTGACAGTCTCCTTGCAGCACATGGTTACGAACGCGATGAGCATTATTACCGTGCCGTACGGCCAAACAATGACACACTTGCCTTATTCTGTCATTTCGGTGTAACTACTCTGATGCTTAGCCACCTGATCGGAGCCTCTCCCATGGTTCTGTGGCATGGAATGATATCAGCTCCCACCTCTGTTACAACAGTATATACGGAAGAAAGGCGTCCCGGTATAGCATCCTTCAGGATAACGTCCTTTGGAGATATTTCACATCTCTATATTGCCGGTGAACCCCCGGCATTCTCCGGCAGATTCCGCGAATGCTACACCAACGAAGACGAAAGAAGGGACTGAGTTATTTCAGCAGCTGCTACCGCACCGGTAGTACTCCTCCAACAACTCTATCATATACCTGGTGTCATAAGCTCCGGCAGTTTCATAGCATGAATGCATGGCCAGTTGTGGAAGTCCAATATCCACACACGGAACAGAAACATGACGTACTGATATATTTCCAAGTGTTGAACCTCCTGCTATATCCGGTCTGTTACTGTATGTTTGAAGAGGTACATTCGCCCGCCTTGCAATTTTCTTAAGTATTGCATATGAATAGGCGTCCGTTGTATACTTCTGTGCCGCATTGAACTTAACCACTACTCCGCCGTTAAGATACGGCCTGTCTGATTCATCCGCATATTCCGGATGGTTCGGATGAACAGCATGTGCATTATCCGCCGAGATCATGAAACTGTTAGCAAGCATCTTAAGCAACTCACAATTTGCATCAGTTCCTCTGACATTTCCTTCATTAATGTTTATAAACGCTTCAGTCATTCTGTACAAAACATCATGAAGAAAATCCGAATCCGCTCCCTGCCTGGTCCCGCTTCCCACTTCTTCATTGTCAAAAACACAGCATACAGGAATCATACAGCCGCTGTTTAAAGCTCCTGTTATACCTTCCGTTATACTCTCCGTATTCAGTTTATAATCTGTAGTATCTGCAACAGCACTGTTTCTCAATACGCTTTCATTTTCTTTGCAATCCGTATTTTCTTCAGAAAGTGAATTTCCATTGGCAGAATCGTCTGCAGACATCGGGCTTGCATACTTACCGCTTCGGACAAAGCCCTGTACTATTGAATATGCGCACTGAAGATCATCAAGAGCTCTGGCTGCTATAAGCTCATTTTCAGCACCAAGAAAAGTCCCACTGACTCTCGGATACAGGAACAGATCCATGCTAAGAATTGAATCCGCATCCACGCCAATACTTTCAGCTACCATTCCTGTCAGTGTATCCTTATCATCCCTACTAAGTCCCGATTTTCTATTTGTATCTGTATATGTAGTTGTGCATCTGTCTGTATTTGTATACTTATATATAGTTACTTTTTTATTATCCTCATCTCCACCTTTATTATCGTCTGTTATTATATTTTTATAATTCTTCTCATCCTTAAACGTTTCTCTTAAAGTATCATGCCCGATACCGCATGATTTAGTCAGACCCAGTAATGGCTGCATATCAGTTCGCATACTATACTTGCAGTTTTCATTTATATCACGGTTCATATGAATTGCCACATTGGGAATAATGAGCAGATCCCTGTCAATGTTGACAAGTCTTTCTGTAAGTCTGCCGTCTTCATCAACAAATATCCTTCCGGCTACAGACAGCGGCCTGTCAAGCCATGGCGCTATGATCATACCGCCATATTTTTCCACATTAAGCTTTTTGTAATACTTATCAACTGTTATTTCTCCGTTCTGTTTCACCTTAAATGCCGGCGAATCCGAATGTGCGGCTGCGATCAGAAAGCCACAGTTCTCCACTGATTTCATTGTTCCCGGTATTCTGAATGCGATAATGGAGGACGAGTTTCTTATAACATAATATCCCTTTCCGGGTTCAAGCTCCCAGTCCTCATTCTCCTTAAGCTCCTTATATCCTCTCAATTCTTTTTTTATATTATCAATCACATGGTAACATGACGGACTGTTATCTATGAATCTTATAAGGCTTTTCGCGTCTTCTCTGAATTGACGCTCTAATATATTTTCTTCCATTTGAAATTCTCCATTCTTAAACGAGATCATTCTAAATCACGGAAACAGACACCCGGCTGTTTATGGTTACCTCCAGATCAGTTCCTTTTCTTCTTCTAGCATAATCACAAGCTCATACAGACCGGCATCCGGATGCTCCGTTATTATCCTTTGGATATGGTCAAGGGCTTTTATGATCTTCTCCAACAGGTCCGTATCAACATCATCGTAGTTTTCGAGCCTTCCTTTGATATAACGGTCCTGTTCTATGCCAAGAAACAGCTTCTCTGTTTCCGGATCAAACCTTCCGAATGCTGCCATGATCCCTGCCGCATCGGCAACCAGTTCATCCCATATCGCGTCCACTTTATCAGGATACATCTTCCGGCATACAAAATGCGTGCATTCATGATACCTTCTGATCTTATCCGACAGGGATATCCATTCATCATCGGATAATCCGAGCTTTGCTGCCTGTACGGCACTGTACGGTCCCACTGACAGTATTATGAGAGAATCCTTGAAGTTTCTCCTGTCTGAGGTAAATCGCACGAACTCTTCATTCCATGCTTCTGCAGCATCCCTCTTCTTATCGAGTCCTTTCAGGAACTCTTCCCTATGCTGTTCGATCTTCCTCCAGTTGATGACACCGTCCAGTATTGCTGCACCCTGGGTGTCCGGAATATCCACCATCTCGCACCTGTTAGCCATTATCCTGAGGAATGTTACAAAATCCTCACGCCTGCCAAGTGTTATCACCGCTACAGATCCTGCAGGAGTCTCCTCATATGTCAGGCTGTCCTTATCACTTGTTATAAAATGAGACAGATCACGTACCTTGGGCTCATGCCCTTTCCTGACAATGTCAAGGTACATTTCCCCGGCACCAGGTCCCGGAGCCACGAAAAGCTGCCGGTATGTCTCCGCCAAATATTCTATAACAGATTTGTTTTGTATGTTACTATCCCGCTCCATGTCTTTGCTGTACTTTTCCTTTCCATCTGCTCAGGTATCACAGGTTCTGTAAAGATCATACGGTATCTTATGTAAATATTGCAAAAATCCTCACCTATAGTCAAGAACTTTTTCATAACAGAGCCATTTTACCACTCATCGTTTTACATAATTAATGGCATTTTAAAGGCTCCCGGAGAAATCTCCCGGAGCCTTGATCTTACTGTATAAATTGTCCGTATTATTTCTTTATAAGGAGTGACTGTCCCGTCATTTCCGCAGGCTGAGGCAGATCCATAATCTCGAGAAGTGTCGGCGCTATGTCACAGAGCCTTCCGCCCTCGCGGAGCGTATAAGCAGGATCGTAATTATATAATATGAACGGTACCTGATTGGTGGTGTGGGCAGTATGCGGTTCGCCTGTCTCATAATTGATCATCTGCTCGGCATTTCCGTGATCTGCGCAGATAAAGAGAACTCCGTCCATCTGTTTGACAGCATCTACTGCAGCGCCAACGCACTGGTCTACCCTTTCAACAGCCTTGATGGCCGCCTCAAGTACGCCTGTGTGTCCAACCATGTCCGGATTTGCGAAATTTATGATGATCACATCATACTCACCTGAAGTGATAGCCGCGTCAAGCTTCTCTGATACCTCGGGTGCACTCATCTCAGGCTTAAGATCATATGTCGCAACGGCAGGTGAATTAACAAGTGTGCGATCCTCACCCTTATTGGGCTCTTCGAGCCCACCGTTGAAGAAGAAAGTCACGTGAGCATACTTCTCAGTCTCAGCTATACGAAGCTGCTTAAGACCGTTGTTCGCAAGATACTCGCCGAGAGTATTGACTATCTCCTCCTTCTTGAAGGCAACATATTTATTGGGGATCGTCTCGTCGTAATCTTTGAAGCAGACATATGTAAGCGGCATGAAACCGTTTGCCCTCTTAAGGTGTGCTATTGTCTTCGTATCCGAAGGATCACCGCCCTGAGCCTTGATATCATCATCGGTAAAGCAGAATGCCTTCGTTATCTCCCTTGCCCTGTCGGGACGGAAATTGAAGAATATTACGGAATCGTTAGGCTTTACAAGTGAAAGCGGCTTGCCGTCATCATCCGTTATCACGGTCGGAACAACGAACTCATCGGTCACGTCCTTATCGTAGGATTCCTGCATGGCCTGAATGGGATCAGTTGCCTTTATCCCCTCTCCGAGTACCAGAGAGTCATACGCAAGCTGGATCCTGTCCCAGTTATTATCCCTGTCCATTGCATAGTAACGTCCCGACAAAGAAGCGACCTTACCTACTCCTATCTTCTTCATCTCATCAATAAGCTCGGCGAGATAATCCTTGCCGGATGCCGGAGGCGTATCTCTTCCGTCAAAAAACGGATGCACATATACATCCTCGAAATTCTCCTTCTTACACATCTCAAGCAGAGCATACAGATGGGTATTGTGACTGTGTACGCCGCCATCCGAAAGAAGTCCCCACAGATGCAGGTCGGAATGATTCTCCTTACAGTTATTGATCGCACGCAGGAGCTCTTCGTTCTTAAAGAACACTCCGTCCTGAATGTACTTAGTGATCAGTGTGAGATCCTGGTAAATGATCCTTCCCGATCCGATATTCATATGACCAACCTCGGAATTACCCATCTGCCCGTCCGGAAGTCCTACCGCAAGACCTGAAGCGTTACCTCTCTGAAAAGGGCACTCGGCCATAAGCTTATCCATTACAGGCGTATTCGCCATATAAATTGCATTTGCCTCGTGGTTATCGGAAATACCGTAACCATCAAGCACCATTAAAACTACAGGTTTCTGTCTCATCTTTACCTCCTGATCTAACCGTATGGATCATACCTTATTTACCTGATACTCAACGGTTAATGAATCAAAATAATTACATACGTACGAAGCTTTGTCCGTTATACTCATATCCCGCGGCCTTAAACTTATCCTTTATCTCATCCGCATCAAATCCCTCACTTGCGGCCATATCCTCAAGATCCTCGTATTTATCGCGTAATCCTAAATTTATATAGCTCACAAGCATATTTGGATCCTTCGGTATCATAACTCAAACCTCCATCCGTAAGATTCGCAAAAACTATTGTACCATAAACGTGTCAAAAAGCAATAGATAACGAATGCTTCGCATTTTTCGTGTTCACGGCAGTCGCCCTAAAGGACTGGCTTTGCGTCGCCGCAAACACTCGTTCATAAACAAAATGCCCGATTACAAGCAAGCTTGCATCTGATAACCGCCGAACTCGGAAGCAAAGCTTCCTCGTGCGCGGGCATTCGCTAAATGCCCGCTTGCTCACAAAAACAGGGACTTGCAAGTAAACTTGCAGTCCCTGTTCTCGTTCGCCTTACGGCGCTTATCTCATTGCTTTCGCGACTATTCGATGATAGAAGCAACACGGCCTGAACCAACTGTACGGCCACCTTCACGATTGTCTGGAGTTGTAATCGTTGTTGCAAACCATGATAAAATGAGGATTTCTATTTTCACAGTTGCTGTAAAATGATTCTGTTTATATAGTTTTCTGATTTTTTAGAATCAAAAAAGAATCAGTTTGTTTTGTGAAGTATGCCCACAATTACAGACTAAGAGTCTCTTCTTAAATGTGTTTCAGTCATACCATCAATTTTCCTTTGTTAATAACC
>JAILNV010000219.1 GCA_024691125.1 Lachnospiraceae bacterium
CCGAAAGTAGATCAATTATCAGATGTCAATTCATGGAATAAGAAACATGGCGTAATGTGGATTATTTATGGCATTTGTATTATTGGCTCGTGGATTTGTTCTGCGTTTATTGGAGGAGACAGCATATACTCCGTGATTCCGTTATGTATAGGTACGATTATTCCTATTCTGATTATGGTATTTCTTCATCACAAATGGGTGAAAAGGTATTTTATACAATAAATTAGGGATATTCGGACTGTGTTTTGGTGCACTGTGCGCAATACCGTATTTCTTTATAGGGTTAAGTTCGGGAGGAGTATCATCCGGTATATCTACTGCTGTTACATGGTGGATAGCAGGAATTCCATTGGATTTTGTTCATTGTGCCGGAAACTTTGTTGTCATGTTTATTCTCTTTCGGCCTGTTAGCAGGGCTATGAAGCTGGTTATAAAAAACCGGGATATTCAGCCATGATTTTAGTCAAAAAAAGAAATGAACCATTTAACACCGTATATGGTACAATTCTGTTAAGAGGAACTGTTAATTCATTTTGAAGGAGGACAGATTATGAACGATATTAACAAAGCAAGACGTATTTCAATCATTCTCGGTATTGCTTTTATTTTAGCAGCAGCGCTTACTATAGTGATCGCAGCTAAAACAACACATTATACTGCATTGATAACAGGTATCACTTCAACTTCAAGAACCCATAATAAAAACGGAAGAAGCAAATATCACGAACGCGTCAGCGTCACGTACAAAGACAATGCAGGAAATGAACATACGGCAAACAATATTCATTTATCCAGTACATCGGAATCATCTCTTCCGGGAGTCGGTGACAATATAGAGGTTATGGGAAAAATATGGGTTCGGGAATACAGTGTTACCACCTATTTCGCATTTGTTATAGTGTTCCTGCTAATAGGAATAGTGCTTCTGACAAATACCAAAAAAAGGATACAGAAATTCATGACAAAGAATCCATCCGGAACCGCTGCTGAAGTAATCGGGAACGGTGATGATCAGGTATGACACAGGGTCTTGGAAGATTTTTATAATTATGGGAGGGCGACAATGCAGTATACAAAAACATGCGGAGAAAAAATATCGAGATTAGCATTCGGAACAATGCGGCTTCCGCTTAGGGATGATGGGAGCATAGATCAGGAACAGGTTAATGAGATGACTGATTATGCCATGGAACATGGCGTAAACTAATTCGATACTGCTTATCCGTATCACGAAGGAAAATCAGAGATCGCCATCGGAAAAGCTCTTGCGAAATATCCAAGAGAAAGCTATAAGCTTGCGACGAAATTCCCCGGACATCAATTCATGAATAAATATGACTGTGATGGCATTTTCAATGAGCAGTTGGAAAAATGCGGTGTGAATTATTTTGATTTCTACCTGCTCCACAATATATATGAAAACAGCTTTCCAACATATAAGAATACCGATTATGGTATCGTTGATTACTTTGTTAAGCAAAAGGAGATCGGAAGGATAAAACATCTTGGGTTCTCAACTCATGTCAGGACTGAGAACCTTGAGGAGGTACTTGATTTTCTCGGTGACAGGACCGAATTCTGCCAGATCCAGCTTAATTATGTAGATTGGACGCTCCAGAATGCAAAAAGAAAGATAGAAATCCTTGGTAGCAGGGGAATACCGGTCGTAGTAATTTTGTCCTCAGCATATAGACATTCCCGAAGTACTTAAGGAATACAATGAGATGCTTCATACCGGACCGACTTGGGCAGAAATGTGCAGACAGCGGGAAGAGGCTGCAGAAAAATGAGGAAACATAGGACAGAGGAATACAGGAATGGAGGCTAGATTTTTATTTCTGATCCGTGCCCCAATGAATGTGATACTGAAAGATTCGTTGATGACTATATGCGGCTTAAAAAAGACGGGCATATTAAGTTCTATACAAGAGGTGAATGGGCAGGTATTTGTGAAAAACACGGTCTCATTTTCGTAGACAGTTTTGACAGTTCAATACGATTTCCCAAGAAGAATGACACAGCTTTCGGGTACGAGGAAGTACTTAAGAAGCACGATAAGGCTGTAATAGAGAGCTATGGTTTGGTAGAGACAGATACAGAACTGTATATTACAGAGGGTGTGAACAATTTTTTGTTTTTGATTTCATAACTTGTATCAGCAGAATAGGAGAGCGTACAGCAAGAATTATTATAAGTATATGAGAGGATAAGAAAAATGAGTTTTTTATTTGTGGCCCTTGGCGGTGCACTTGGTGCGGTAGCCAGATATGCAATAAGTCTTATCCCGGTGAAAACAAGTTTTCCTGTATTGACACTTATCACGAATATTGTAGGAGCTGTCCTTATAGGATTTATCGTTGGAATTTCAGATAAAAAAGGAAATGTATCGACGAACACAGTCCTTTTTTGGAAGACGGGGGTATGCGGAGGATTTACTACATTTTCAACGTTTTCACTTGAGGCTTATAAGTTGTTTGAAAATAAGTCATATGCACTTGGAGGAGTGTATGTAGCATTAAGTGTTTGCGGCTGCATTTTTGGAATCATATTAGGAAAAAAACTGTCGACAGCAATCAGCTGATTGTAATTATTCCGATTTGGTTGCACGCCCTGTAAGTATACTGAATAATAGCGGAAATATACTAGAGATCATGACAGATTTTGAAATGAATTGATATCTCGGGATTATCTTTGTATAGATACTGAACTATAAGTGAAATTATTTCAACAAAATGAAGAAACTACCAATGACTACACAAGAAAAAGCCAGACTAATCATACAGGATATCGTTTCTGAAAAAGGGAATAACCCTGTCAGGATATTCAAGAACATTGCGAAGAAGGAATATATCAGCATCCATGGTCCGGAGCATCACATCCTTGACGGAGCAAGTATACTTGTGGCTTTTCATAATGCAGGAGGAAACCTTGACCTGAATAGGAGCCTCGAAAAACTATTTGGAGAGGGCCTTCAGATGCCTGGGGCAATGTGTGGACTCTGGGGTGTTTGTGGCGCAATCACCTCAGTTGGTGCAGCATTGGCGATTATAGATGGAACAGGTCCCTTATCTGATGATGGCACTTGGGGAGAGCATATGTCCTTCACTTACCGAGATCATAGCTGACGGAACAGGGAGTTATTCTATTTACGGAGATATTATACGGGACAGGCTTATAGATGTAAAATACCTGGCAATATGGCAGAGCAGATGAAGGTTGGATATCAGATAGTAATTGAAGGGTAACATTTTAAGAAGACATAACCACAAAACATAAAAGATACCTTCCCGGACATTAGTGCTATATGGGATAGCAGTGTCTGGGAAGGTAGACCTTTGCGGAGGAAAGATAATTGTCATTTTATGCGTAATAATATATACTTAAAATGAAGATATGTGTTATGGAATTTGCTATAATATCGTCAAGGAGAATTACAAATAGTGAAGGTTTATCTTGATAATTGTTGTTATAACAGACCATACGATGATCAGTCATATTTAAAGATTTCGCTTGAAACACAAGCTAAGATTAAGATCCAAGATATGATTAAGAATAAGGAAATTGAACTTGTATCATCATTTATGTCGCGATATGAGGCTGATAAATCACCTTATGAGCTTCGCAAAACTCTTATTACGCAATTTATAACTGATAATACATCGCAATATGTTCCAGGTGAGATTTTTGCCAATAAACTACAAGCAGATGTTGAAACCATAATGGCAACGGGAGTTAAGTTTAAGGATGCAGAGCATGTTGCCTGTGCGATATATGCAAGAGCAGATTATTTTTTATCGACGGATATGAGATTATTGAAATATCATACGGAGAAAATAAAAATGGTAAATCCTATTAAGTTTATTGAAGATATGGAGGTATGACCATGAGTACGACTGAATTAATGAACAGGGGCATGGAATGCTTGTTAAGGGAACTGGGGATAATAGATGCGGAGCAATTCATATCTGTAATAATTCGTGAACGAGATGATTATATAAAGTGGCAGAGAGATTATTTTGATAGAATGAATCCCAATACAATAATAACGGAAGCATTGGCTTATGATAAAGAAAATCCGTATGAAGGAGATCCGGCTACGATCATTTCCTAATAGAAAGAGATTTAATATAATGACTTAAAGCACTCTTCTTTGCGTGACGGAGAGCTGTGTGCCCTTAAATGGGGTGATATGGAGTATGGTAAGAGACAGTATATCCATATACAGCGTGAAATGCCTCACGACATCAGAAGGACAGTGCTGACAAACTTGTATATGATGGGTATGCCTGTGAAGAAGATACAGGTATTTGCAGGACACTCATCGGTACAGCAGACAATGGATTATATCAGGATATCGGATGATAATGATGATGTGATCAACTACCTGAACAGGCTGTCTGAGATGAGGACGGAAACCAATATTATAACGTTTCGGAAGAAGGCGTGATCAGTTGATAAAAGTTGACAAAAATCAGCAATATTTTATGTAAACAAATAATCCCGGAAACCTGCATATTTGCTAGGTTTCTGGGATCAAAATTGGACGTAGGCGAGTGTACAACATGCGAACACTCGACATCCTTTAAAGATACCGTATGTCGCTGTCCTTCCTCACTGTAATTGAAGGCTATC
>JAILNV010000223.1 GCA_024691125.1 Lachnospiraceae bacterium
GTATGATCCAAGTATGCCCCATAAGAACCGCTCCTTCAACGCGTCCTTCATTACATAGTTTGGTTATTCTTCGGCTGGTTATTCCCCATTTTTCAGCCATTTCTATAGTTGTAGAATATTCCATTTGCATATACCTCTTATGTGGCAAATTATATTCTTATAAGAGCACAAAATCAACTGTTATTTAGTTTCACAATATATTCAACATTATACTTTGATTTCAATTATATGAACTATGCTTTACAAAAATTGCGCGAAAGAAATCTTTCACGTAGTTTATCGCTCCCTATGTATGTAACATTTTTGTAACGGTTTGCGGTACATTATTTCCAGGTTAATGCTCTTTTCGAAAATGTATAGTTAATTGGAAAGGGCTATACTAGTACAGCTTTTTCCGTTTTATTTATACCGACATTTATACCGACATTTTTCTTGCTCATGCTAGATTTCAACTCATTGTTGGAGAGAATCGAATTGGTTTAAGTCTGATTATTTCCGTGTGCAGGAAAGCTAATCCTTTTCATTCACAAGGTGACTGGTACACGGAATCGTACATCCTTTACTATCTCATATCTTCAGAGCCCTGTGTTTTACCCTGTCTCATTATCACTATGCGCTCTTCTTGCAACAAAGCACTTATACAGTATATCAACATACTGATCAATACAATTACTGTTTAAGAACCATTGGTTCAGCTTCCGCTTGCTGTATGTAAAGCCAAAATGTTCTTTCGTCATCTGTTTTAAGAGATCCTCATAATATTGCTCCCACGAGCCATATTCAGAACTGTCGCAAAAGTCATATGTTCTTGTTAGTTCTCCCTGATCAGAAGAAAGACGCCTTTTTATCTCATTGAAATTCAGTAATACATATTCAAACGACTCAGGCGCTGAAATCCACGTGTTTCCTCTTGTCTCGGCAAGTTTCAGCGCAGGCTCGATAAATGCGCCAAATGCAGCACCGTCTACAATAACACATACGCAATCATGTACCCGACCCAGAACCTGAAGTTTCGCAATGATAAGAGTATTTCCTCCCGCTGAGGCAACCTCTGTCTTGTCAAACGCTAATTCTGCCATTTCAAATCCTGAATTTGAATCCTCTGTCAGCAGAAGATCAAAATAAACTCGTTCACGCTTCTCCTCATACAAACGATACATAGATGTAGCTGTATTCATTCCCTTTTTTTCTGTGACGAGTTCATATATTCCGAAGATTGAATAAGGCAGAGCTGTAAACCTGCCGCTTCGTGAAACAATAACAGCATAGCAGTCCGCTGACCACAGTTCCCGCTGAAAACTCTCGCTATACAGATAACGGACATCTTCGTCAATGAACAGTACCGTATCATGTACCGACTTGAGAATTTCTGACCATTCTGAATTATTGGTCAGCACGGACAGCGAAACCATTGAATCCGTCGAAAGTTTCACACCCGACTGTTTCCCATATTCCAGATATTCAGCAATCAATCTGATCATGGAACTCTTTCCTGTGCCGCTGTTTCCTTTCAGTACAGATATCTTTCTTTCAAGTTCCAAGTGATAGATTGCTTTTCTGGAGGCAATGCTGATAATATGTTTTCCTTTCATGCTCGCATCCCCCCGACATATTCCAGCATCTTCAGTACAAAATCGTCATGTGTCTTCATCAGGCTGCCATCATTCTCACATCTGATCGGTACGGAATGCTCCGCATCTCCGAGTTTTTCAAAAGATATATCGTACCCGCTGAGGCTACAGGAAATATCCTTCTGCTGAGCCATGTCCAGGATCAGGCTTTCACAATTAGCTCCACAGACAATCAGATCCGTATAAAAGTCTTCCTCTTCATACATCAAAATAAGAGCCTTAGCTCCCCCTGACAACCGTTCAGGAGGGATCTGTCCCAAAACCCCCGACAGGATGCACTGCCTATCCTGCACTTCTGATCCATCTACAATCTCGATGATTTTCCTGACAAATGGATCATCCAGCCATGCTTCATCATAGGTATTGTTAAAGTATGTATCCACGCTTAAGACCGCATTCTCATCATACCCAAAGAATATACTCAACATATTTCCAATCTCCTGTTTGTGTCTAAATTGCAGTATAATTCATAATTCTATAGATATATCTCTAATTATGTTAGCTTAAACAAAAATGCCCCACAATTTACAGCAACAATGTACCATAAATAGCGGGGTTTAGCAAATTCGGATTATGTTGTAAACGGTATACTATTTTCCATAGCTGAAAAAGTACTTGCCGGTTACACTCCCGACTCCGATCCGGAAATATACCACGACAAAGCTACCGATCTAGAAGACCAACGAAGTACCCTTTACGATGACCTGCATATCTTTACAAATGACATTTCACTTTCTCTACCTGTTGCAAGTATATCAAGCAGTCGATAGGCCGGTCCTGTAGGATGCGTTCTCCCAAGTTCCCAGGCTTCAACCGTTTTAGGTGATACCCCCATATAGTTTGCAAAAACAGCTTGTGTCATACCTGCTTTATTTCGGATACTCTTAATCTCTTCATTATCAAATTTTTTTATAGGATCAATCACATAAACCGTCTTATGCGCACTTCCTGTTCCTTTCTCATAATCAATAGCTTCCTGTAAGCCTTCGCGAAGATCTTCAAATAGCGTGCTCATTTGATCACCCCCTGTTTTTCGCAGCTTCTTCTTTTAGTGCTTTCACCATTTTTTTAAGAACATTCTTTTCTTCGTTTGTAAGATTTTCTTGATCACTCTTAGTAAATGCAGTTATAAGATACGTCACCTCGTATTCCTCGAAATCCGTATAACACACTCTCACGCTCCGCTTTTTCCTCTATTCTCTAATGCGAACCTTACCTTTCTTATACCTCCGGTTCCCTCTATAACAGGCCCCGACTTCGGGTCTTGCAAAAGAATTATCTGCAACGATCTCAGGTCATCATCATTTAGCCCAATTTCCTTCCATCTTCTTCTTGTAAACAGTGGCACCTCAATAAATGTTCTTATCATTTTGTTTATATCCTTTCACCAAAATAATACACCTTACAATGTAGGGTGTCAGCAGTTTATATCCAGTTTTCCGTTCCAACTTTTTTAGGCATTTACAACTCTCCAGTCTATTATTTTTCGCAGATACGGATCAGCACCATATTTACCTTCAAGATACTGTTTATCATATTTAGCGTCCTTGCGAACAACCTCGCCATTTCCTGTTTTAAATTCCACAAGAGAATATAGTTTTGAATTCTGGTTGTTTCCTTTGGCTACAAACCATATTTCATCTCGCCTGAACACTTCGTTGTTCATCGTAGAAAGATCATGTGATGTAAATACAAGTTGCGCACCATGCTTGTTCACATCCATGTTATTAAACAGCATAATCACATATCGAAGAAGCACCGGATGGATTTTTGCATCCAACTCATCGATTACAAGTGTAGTTCCGCATACCAGACTTTTTGCAATAAAAGGGAGCAGGCCAAATAATTTTTTTGTTCCGCTTGATTCCTCGGAAAGGGGGATTTCAGCTTTAAATCCGTTCACTATATGCTGTGTATAAACCTCTATCTGATTATTATCACGTTTTTCGACCCTAAAGTCCTCAATATCCAGATCCATTTCTCTGATCATATCGAGAACCAGCTTCTTTATTTCTTCAGAAGATGCGATTGCAGTCTTTAGTTCTTCATACGGATTTCCATAATTCAGAAAATCTATCCCGAACTCAAACCAATTAATGACATCCTTAACTACATCATTATTCATATACGTTATGCCCAAATATGAAAGAAGTGTAAGACTTCTCGACAATCCTTCACTGATTTTTAATTTAGCAAAAACACCTTTTAAACTGATTTCTTCTGCATGTCGAGTAAATAATGCAGATCTTCTACCGGTTTCCAACTTGATACGGTCAAGGCTCTCAAATATTACAATATCCGCCTTAACATGCAGCACATATCTGTATTCAGCAAGTTCTGTTCTGAAAAATACTTCAAATTCTATCGGATTATTCTTCCCTTCCTCTGAGAATAAAAACGGCTTAACGGGGTATCTGTTAAATTTATAATCCGCAATTATGTTTTGCTTAGTTGCATGAATAGGCTTTAACACCATCGTACCAAGCGCTTGCAGTGCCTCAAGAACATTAGACTTTCCTCCTCCATTAGGACCATAGATTACCGAAACAGGTAAAAACAATTGCTCATCACTATCTTTGATCACTTTGTCTGTATGCTCTGAGATTGCAGCAGCTTGCATATCAAATGTTATATCATCCCTTATACTTTTATAATTCTTTACAGAGAACTGGCACAGCACAGTTTATCCCTCCATTCACAAAAAATGTATAATACCCCTAACTCCCAGTAACATCATATGTTATTTGATCTATTTTGTCATGTTATCCGAGATTTTCTCTCGGATTCACTCATCTAAATACTATATTTGTCTTTTTCGGTTTCACCACTAATTATATAGGCTGAAATTATATAGAGGCATTCCGCCAAGAAGATATATGAAAGACTGACAAACGAGGTTCCCGGCTTTAATTGCAGTTACAAGACCGTTGCATTATATGTAGCTATATTCATCATATTTCTTTTACCACGGAAGCCACATATCATCTTCGCCGATATCCTTCTGTATCAGCATCTCCTGTTCAGCATGCGATATCTTACCTTCCACAAACAATCTGTACTGCTCCCGGCTATTATTGCCAAAAGCATCCAGAACTCTTTTTGTTTCCACAAGTTCTTCTATATATTTTGTGATCTTTTTCTTATCCGCACCGTTGATATCAATAAAACCACCATAACTGCTGTATTCATAAGCAATCGGCTCCCGCACCATATGTGCCTTAACTGGGTTCAAATGTATATAAAGGCTGGCTTCTAAAAAGTAACGTTCATTTTCAATCAGACATGCTGTATACCTGTCCTCAAACAAATGACCTGTGTAATGATATTTTCGGTTGAAATTCATTGCATATGGATGTAACATTCGCTTCATGATCTTCCACAGCTCAGTATCTGCCGTTTCGATCAGCATGTGAAAATGATTTGTCATAAGACACATGGAATGTATCTTGAACTGGTATATCTTTGAGGTTATCTGAACACTTTCTATAAACGAATAATAATCATCTTCATCCTTATACAGGACCACTCTGCGGTTTGCCCGGTTCATCACATGATACACCGCACCGGGATACCATACCCTTTTCTTTCTTGGCAATATTTTCCTCCCTTTACTTCTCCTTCATTGATACAAACGCCTCCACATATCCCATGATCCTGTCGCGCTCTGCTCTGTCCAGTTTATTGAACTCAGTTATAAGGAGCCCGGTATCTGTATTGACATCAACAGTATAATACTCCCGGTTCTTACCTCTGCTTGCTGCGGGATCCACTCCGGAAAGAAGCCATTCAGGAGCTACATCCAGTGTCTTACATATTGAGAGTATCTTATCAGATGATGGATTGGTCTTGTTCTTCTTCCATTCACTGATGGTACTTTGCTGTATTCCGGATTCCTTCGCAAACTCTTTCTGCGTCATATCCAATTGTCTTAATCTTTCAAAAATACGTTCACTTATCGTCATTACAGGATCCTCTTACATTTATCTTACAAATATTCAAGTATATGAATATTACCACAAATAAAACATCCCGTCAATAAACAGTTTAAAATGACGGGATGCTTTTATGTTCAATCTATCTGATTGAAATTGCCAGATCAACAGTATGTTCATCAATCCCCGACGCTATTATATCTTCCCTGTTCTCACCATTCTTTAGTCTTTGAATAGTTTCTATCAATACATTCTGTCCCTGCTGTATTCCTTGCTGTATTCCCTGTGATATTCCTTGTGATATCCCCTCTGCTACACCATGCTCATATATAACCTGACTCATTCCCGGCATCTTCAACACCTCCTGATCAAGCGGAATTGCCCCCTCCTTACGTCGGCGGCCAGTCGTCGGAGCTATCCTGAATTATGCTGCGCATAAAAGCTCCTCCTCTTTTAACTCCGGATTTGCACTCGCCGGAGTATACTTGTCTATCTCTTCTATATCCGCATC
>JAILNV010000255.1 GCA_024691125.1 Lachnospiraceae bacterium
GCCAACCGGATACTCCTGGCTCTTGCCGACAGCGTTACTTCCCATATGCGTAAGGACGGAGTAAAAGCTTACTGTGTGGCGGTAAAGATCAGATATCTTGACTTTAAAACACGGTCTCATCAGCGAAAGTTAAGTGAAGCCACCGATGTCAGTGGGGAAGTCCATAAAGTGGCAAGAGAACTCCTTAAGGAACTGTGGAATGATAAAAGGCCGCTTAGGCTGATGGGAATCGCATTGACTGATCTTTCAGATGAAAGTGAGCCCGTCCAGATGACAATGTTTCGGGAAGAAGAACAGATAAACAGGGAAAAGGGACAGAAACTTGATAAAGCAGTTGATTCTTTGCGCAATAAGTTCGGATCCGGCATCATAACCCGCACCCCTCCTTTTACTGTTATTTTTTGCATATTTTTTCTACTTTCGTGATATACTGATAATGTACTTTTATGTGAAACCGGATTTATCGATTCAAGAGAGGGTAGCAAATGGATAAGCAGGAAATAAGAGATATAGAAAGAAAATGCATTGAAGATGAGAAGAAGCTCCTATTTGATTCGTTTTCTCAGACAGAAGCCTTGAAATTAGGAAGCTTTATATATGAGAAAAGCAAGAATTGCAGTGGATCGGTAGCAATAGAGATAAGAATAAACCGGTTGACGGTATTCAGTTTTTATCCGGACGGAACCAATGAGAACAATATGCTCTGGCTTAAAGCAAAGGCAAAAACCGTGGACATGACTCAGAAGAGTTCTCTGCGCTTTTGGATAGATGTTCAGCTCTCAGGAAGTTCGGCAGAAAGTAAGAGGATGCCTGAGAATGAATATGCATGCTGTGGAGGTGGATTTCCTCTGACGGTTAAGAATGCCGGAGTAGTGGGGACGATCTGTGTTTCAGGACTTCCGCATTTAGAGGATCATCAATTGATAGTAGATTCTCTTAGGGAATACCTGAAATCTTAATTATGGATATAAAGGCGGATCTAACTGTATCGGAATAGTTAATGTATATTTTATGTAGCAAAGGAGAACGATCATGAAACAAAGGACACCACTTGTAACCCATATTTTTACAGCCGATCCTTCGGCCCATGTTTTTGACGACAAGATATATGTCTATCCGTCGCATGATATAGCCCATGAAGGGGAAGATGATGACGAAGGCGGCGAATACCGGATGGAAGATTATCATGTGTTGTCACTTGAGGATCTTGAGGCTGATTGCGTTGATAACGGAGAGGCGCTTCATATGAGAGATGTGCCATGGGTCAGCAAACAGATGTGGGCGCCTGATGTTGCCAGGAAGAATGGAAAATACTATCTGTATTTTCCGGCAAGGGACAAGGAGGGCATATTCAGGATAGGAGTTGCGGAAAGCAACAGCCCGACGGGACCATTCAAGGCAGAGAAAAGATATATAGAGGGCAGCAAGAGTATCGATCCGGCTGTTTTTGAAGATGAGGACGGCAGATACTATATGTATAACGGAGGCCTGTGGGGCGGTCAGCTTGAGAAATGGCAGACAGGCTCATTTATCTTAGGTGATCCCGGTATGATCCCGGGAGATGATGGGCCGAAAGGCGATGAGGCGGCACTCGGTCCGTATGTGGCAGAGCTTGCCGATGATATGAAGTCATTTAAGGATAAGCCGCGGATGATACAGATCCTTGATGAGAATGGTGATCCGATAAAGGCAGGAGATGAAGACAGGAGATATTTTGAAGGGCCATGGATGCACAAGTATAATGGATTGTATTATCTGTCGTATTCAACAGGTACAACCCATTATGTGGTATATGCTACAGGAACAGATCCGATGGGACCTTTTACCTATCGGGGAAGGATACTGGAGCCGGTTCTCGGATGGACAACGCACCATTCGATCATTGAATATCATGGAAAATGGTATCTGTTTTATCACGATTGCGAACTGTCTAAGGGAATAAATCATCGCAGAAACGTGAAATATGTAGAACTTGAATATAATGCAGACGGCACTATCAAAACCATTTTCCCATAGAGATCGGTAAGACATAGGGACGGTTCTTTCGCCTTATTTATATGACAGAAGAACCGTCCCTGTCTTTTGGAGAATATACATGAACACAGTCAGGTACAGAAAAAGATTTTTCCTTGTTTTACTGATGCTGTTTACCATGTTCGTAAACGCTTGCGGAACTGTAAATATTAATGTAAACACAGATGATTCCGTATGCGATGAAGAGGTAAGCGTATCAGATGAGCTTGAGCATACTCAGGAAATTACATACTGTTATGAAGAATATCCGCTTGAGAGAAACGGGATAAGACTACATCTTGATTGTATGTATGAGAATAAAAAAACCCTGGATAAAAGCATTCTTTTAATACATGGAGTAACGTACTCTTCACATGAATTCGACATAGATTATGAGGACTATAGTCTTGTGAGAAGGCTTGCACGGGAAGGATATGCAGTATGGCGTCTGGATATTGCCGGTTTCGGACAGTCGGAACCGGTAGAAGACGGTTTCCTGCCGGATTCCGATTATGCGGCTGATGATATAAACGCAGCGGTAGAAGAGATCATTAAGATTACGGGTCAGGATAAAATTGATATACTCGGCTGGAGCTGGGGGACTGTGACGGTCAGCAGATTTGTTGCAAAACATAGCAGGCACATAAGCAGAATGGTTTTATATGCCCCGATATTAAATGGTATCGGAGCTTATGAGGTTACGGAAGATTTCCATCATAACACATGGGAACATGCTGTTGAAGACTTTCAAAAGGATGAGAATGGGGATCCGGATTTTGAGATAACCGATCCTGTCGTTATCGAAATCTTTTGTTCCAATTGCTGGCATTATGACGGCGAACAGAGCCCGAACGGTGGCAGACGGGATGTATGCGTGGATCCGTCAGAAAAGCTGATAGATCTTAAGCAGATCACAGTTCCCACACTGGTCATATGCGGTGATAAAGATCCATATCTTGATTATGAACTGGTAAAGGGATCGATCGAATCTCTGCCCGAGGGATCTGAATTGGAGATCATACCGGGGGGTTCACATGTTGTTTATGTTGAGAAACCGTTTTACAGAGATTTTCAGGACAGATTGATCGATTATCTCAAAACCACATAAAATGTGAAATACATGGAGAAAAGCCAATGAAACTGTATATAAGACAGAAGGTCTTTTCAATCGGAGCCAGATTCAATATAACGGATGAAAATGGAGAAGAAAGATATCTGGTCGAAGGCGAGGTGTTTGCTCTCGGCAAAAAGCTGCATATATATGATATAACCGGGGAAGAGGTTGCATTCGTACAGCAGAAGCTGTTGTCTCTTATGCCCCGGTTCCATGTATATGTCAATGGCGAAAAGATAGCGGAGATACTTAAGGAATTTACTTTTCTGAAGCCAAGATATGATATTTTTGGCAAAGGGTGGACTGTTGAGGGAGATTTTCTTTCACATGACTATGCGATCACAGAGGGTGGAAGAGAAATTGCCCGCGTACACAAGGTATGGATGAGCTGGGGTGACAGCTACGAACTTGATATACTTGATACAGATGAAGAAGTTCCGTTAATTGCTGTCATTTTGATAATTGATGCAGTTATGGATGCAGGTCAGAGTTCGTGTTCATCCTAGTTAATACTACTATAATTGGAAAACAGTGAGCATTATCAGGAAGGCAGATTATGTGGAATTATAGTTTCGAAATACCGACCTTATCTATATTGGCAATAATTCTGGCATTTTACTTTTCGAGACCCAGACTGCCGGTCAGAAAAAATATCACTTTTATTTATATGATCGTTATAGAAACGCTGATCATTATTCTTGATGTAATCGCAACGGAGATGGATAATGATTATGCCTTATACAGTATTATTCTTATGAAAATACTGAATATGCTTTATTTTATCGCCTTTTTTGATCGGGCATATATAATGTACCTGTTTTCGATCAGCGTATTGAAGGATTCTCTGCAGAACGGAAGACTTATTAAAAAGCTGATAATAATGCCATTAATAGTGGGAATAATCATATCTATAATTTCCATGATCACAGGTTCTGCGGATTCTTCTATGTGCTTTTGGCTCTTATTGCTGTGTTTATGTTTGGACGGACACTTAGAAGAAGACGTGAGAGATACGGGATACTATTTTATAATCTGCTCATATTTGCAGCTCTGATCATAAGGCTTATCTGGCCGAAATATCTGGTTATGGATACATTTATCCTGATTGCGATCCTGATCGTATTTCTCGCATTCGGCAATCCTGATTTCCACCTTGATCTCAGGGGAAACGCTTTTAACAGGCTGGCCTTAAGTGAATATCTTGAGGAAAACACGGGTAAGCTTAGGCTTGTGCCTTTTGGAGTAGTTATCCGTAATTATCATGAAATGAGGGATCTTTATGAATCTTCGCAGATGGAAGAGGGGCTTATCATGATAGCGAAATATCTGAAGCGGCGTTCCCCCAAAGGAATTCTGTTTTATTGCAGAAGGGGAAGATTTATTATTCTTGATCAGCCGGGAAAAGATTTCAGGGAAGAAACAAAGGCAATTACGGAAAGATTCGATCATCCCTGGAAATCGCACTCGGCGGAACTGTATCTTTCGGCCGGTTTCGCTACATTTGACAGCATTGATGGGAATTTTTCTTCAGAGATTCTTCTGAGCACCATGTTAAAGGCACTGGAGTCTGTCGGCGGAGCTGAGTTGGAAGAGCCTCTTAATGTTACGGAAGTGGATATTAAACGTACCGAAACCGAGAGAGGTATAAGACAATGCATAGAAAATGCTCTTGACGGTGATGGTTTTGAACTTTATCTTCAGCCTATAATTGATGCAAAGACAGGAAAGATCACAGGTGCTGAAGCACTGTCAAGGATAAGGGATGCCGATGGAAATATAATCCCTCCGGGACTCTTCATTCCGGTAGCTGAGAACAGCGGCCGCATCAATAAGCTTGGTGAACTTGTTTTTGACAGGACCTGTAATTATATAAAAGAGAATCCTCTTGAAAAAATGGGGATAGAATGGATCAATGTCAACTTATCACCATTACAGTTTCTATGTGCCGACCTGGATGAACGGTATTCCTCTATCATAGAAAAATACGGCTTAGATCCAAACACAGTGCATCTTGAGATCACTGAAGAGGCCATGATCGATGACCGATTCCTGCAAAAGCAGATAAAGGCAATGGGAGAGAAGGGATTTCTATTTGTACTTGATGATTATGGCACCGGATATTCCAATCTATCCAGGCTTAAAAAATGTCCTTTTATCAACGTTAAGCTTGATATGAGTATCGTCTGGGACTATTGCAGGGAGCCTGACGATATCCTTCCTAACATGATACAGGCCTTTAAAAATATGGGATTTTCTATTACTGCAGAGGGTATTGAGGATGAAGACATGGTAAATACCATGAAGAATATCGGCTGTGATCTCCTTCAGGGATATTATTATTCGAAACCGGTTCCTGCGAGTGAGTTTGCAGGGTTATCCTGACAGAATCCTGCCTGAACACAATCTCAGACAATGTAATCTGCAAGACCGGCTATGTTCTCTGCTGAAGATGCAGGTAGCTATGGAAGGTCTTAAATCTATGGAGAACTGGATGAAAAAGATTGGTGTCGCTATGAACATATCCGAGCTTGGTGCTACAGAAGACATGATCGATGGAATTACGGAAGGAACATTGATCCTTGAAGGCGGCTATAAGGTGCTTACAAAGGATGAGATAAGACAGGTTCTCATAAATTCGCTATAGTAGATTATATCGTAAGACCTGTTCCAAAGCTTTTAAGGACATATGCCGGGAATATGCACCGGCAGAAATGTTGAGAAATGGCTCTTTTTGTTTTCGTTGAATTATGGTTACCGGAGTGATAAGATTAAGACGAATTGATTATGAAAGATCGACAGGAAGGGGAAACAGTAAATGAAGAAATTCAACACAACAGCAGTGTGTATTCCTTCAAAGCATTATATGGTTGATCTCACAGAGAGAGTAAAAGAAATAAAAAAGCTTGTAGATGATGGTAGGTATTTTACGATCAACCGGGCAAGGCAATATGGCAAAACCACAACGTTAACAGAGTTAAATAAGCAGCTTCAAAATCAATACATAGTACTTTCATTAGATTTTCAAAGTATAGATAATGATGTTTTTAAGAACGGTGCAACATTTTCGCAGGCTATAGCTCGACTGATACTTGATCTGAAAGAATTCAAGAATGTGCCTATTCCTGATGAAACACTAACGAATTTTGATAAAATTAATAATTCTGAAGTTGACAGGATAAAGATGGATGATCTTTTCCGGACATTTAAAAGGTGGATTGTAAAGTCTGAAAAACCTGTAGTTCTTATAATAGATGAGATTGACAGTGCAACTAATAATCAGGTGTTCCTTGATTTCCTTGCCGGACTTCGTGATGGATATATAGCAAGAGATCGAGATGGAATACCTGCATTACAATCTGTTATATTGTCAGGTGTTACAGATATAAAGCACATTAAAAGTAAAATAAGGCCGGACGATCAGCATAAATTAAACAGTCCCTGGAATATAGCTGCAGATTTTGATGTTGACATGAGCCTGTCGGAGACCGGCATCAAGGGTATGCTTGACGAATATGAAGCTGATCATCATACAGGGATGGATACAGCTTCTATAGCAAAATCAATAAGGGAATACACAAACGGCTATCCATATCTTGTAAGTCGTATATGTGAACTTATAGACATAAAGCTAGTGCCAGGGAAATTTAAGACATTGTCAGAAGCATGGTCGCTTTATGGTGTTGATGAGGCAGTCAAGAAGATACTCTCTGAAGAGAGTTCCTTATTTGAGTCCCTGAGCGGAAAGCTTGAGAATTATCCGGAGCTAAAGGGCCAGCTGCGAAGGATACTGTTAAGGGGGGAAACCATAGCACATCTTCCCGATGATGAAGAGCAGAAGCAGCTCCGCATGTATGGCTTCATAGTGAATAATCACAATACTGTTGCTATTGCAAACAGGATCTTCGAAATGAGGTTATATAACTATTTTATCGGTGAAAGCAATAAGAACGAGGATCTTAAGCAGCTTGCAGCAGCCAATAAGTCGATCTTTGTAGATGAAGACGGATGGCTTAACATCCGTAAGATCATGGAACACTTCATCAAAGAACACAATATAATCCATGAAGGAGATTCGGAGAAGTTCCTTGAGCAGGAGGGGAGGGAGAGGTTCCTTACCTACCTTGCTCCGATAATAAACGGCACAGGTACATACAGCATAGAAGAACAGACCAGGGATCATAAACGGATGGATGTGGTCGTTCACTACCTGGGACGAAGATACATAATTGAGCTTAAAATATGGCGAGGCGAAAGATATAACGCTGAAGGTGAAAAGCAGATAAGCGAATACCTTGACAGATTCGGACTGGATACAGGATACATGCTCAGCTTTAATTTCAATAAGAAGAAAGAGCCGGGAGTACATTTGGTACATGTGGGTGATAAACTTCTTTATGAGGGAACAGTATAGGCATAATAACTATTACAGCAGCAGAATACTTTTGAAAAAGTCTTACTATGGCAATCGGCATACCTTTGTTCGCTGAAATCTTCCGATATCGCAGGAAGGTTCCACCGGACGCAGTCCAGCCATGCCACATTATATATAATACTCCGGAGAAAGACTACTTCCTGAAAATGAGGGTTGGGTTCTGACTGTAAAACCTTACTTCCCCTTCATTTTCCTCTTTCTCAGTCCAAATGACTTGAAGTTCACAAAGGCGGCCATCATATGTATCTGTCCAGTATTTTTCATGATATATATGTTCATCTTCGTATAATTTCGCTATCTGTACAATAGAGTCTATAGCCTCTGTCAGCTGATCATAATCTTCAATCTAAAATGTGTTGGCGCGGACGAATATCTTCGCTTCTTGGTCTTTTAGTATCATCTTTTATGATATCCACAAGCTCGTACTCTTCTACAGGTACCTGTTCCTTTACATATTTCTCTACTGCGTTCCTGCTCCTTAAACACCCATATTTGCTAGAGCATCCGGTAAGAACAGAAGCCAGGATAACAAGTAGCAATAATACGCCATACTTCATGATGGCTTCTTTTCTGCCTTCCTTTGAGTCAATACCGTTAGCCTGTTTCTTAAGATTTCCAATCATCTTTACATCATAGAACTCATAATAAGTTTGTACGTATCAGAACCCTATGTGGCAATTATAGCAGAGCTTTTTACTCCCGCCTGTGATTTTTGTACCTTAGGTTGTTTTTTATGCGTTTTTTCTAACTTTCGTGATATACTAAGACTGTGTACTTACGGGGAGTTGGAGACGGTTATTGTATTATATATCTGCAATTTAACCGTCTTCCGATATCCATGACAATAAATTCTGAAGGCTTGTATCTGCCTGAATGGAATAATGCACTTTGCAGTGATCGCAAACATCTGGATGTGTTGTGACTCTTCTGGTCATAGACTATATGTAGTGTTCTATACGCTCCCGGAAAGTATCTCCTTATATCCGGACTCTTTTGACAGAGAAAGCTCAAGATCCGCCGACTTGGTTTTCTCAAGGCAAAGCATCACATTTAACCCAACTTTAATCTTCCTTCAAAGATTCCTTAATAAAGCCATAGTATACTTTTAACCGTTGAATGGGACGGTTTGAAATTTGCGTTTTCAGAAAAATAAGCAGTCTCATTTTACTGAAACAGTTATTAAAGATTCAGAGATTTGGGCATATAATCGACTTATAAGTTAAACATAAGGGAGGTTGGAACTATGTTGACACTTTTGATGATGATCATGTTTTTTGCAGTATTTGGGAAGTTGTTAGGTTTTGCGTTCAAGGTTGGCTGGGGCATATTTAAGATAGCTGCATACCTTATTTTCCTTCCGGCCATCGTGCTTATGTTGATATTCGGAGGCCTCCTGTATGTAGCTCTTCCGATACTTATAATAACCGGGATATTCGGAATGGCAGCAAGAGCTTAGGAGGAACAGATATGAACGAGATCGAGAGAAGAGAAGTGAATGAAGCAATAGATGCCGCAGATGATGCGATATATCATTTAAAGAGTGCCAGACGCTGTCTTGACAGTGCCGGTACCTGGGGGATACTTGACATATTCGGCGGAAACATGATAACCGGGCTCCTTAAGCACAGCAAGATGGCAAGCGCTGAACGGGAGATAGATGATGCAAGGTATGCTCTGCAGAAG
>JAILNV010000277.1 GCA_024691125.1 Lachnospiraceae bacterium
TCAAAGCTGAGCCCGCATTTGATCATTGATTCTACTGCTCTTTCATCCTGTTTCTGCATAAGATCTCCTTAACTATAATATAGTGCTATACCACACGGATTTATTAAAAAGTTTTTAATACTTTATTTGTTTTGGAATACACGTTTCCAACTCTTCTTTGGGGATGGTCAGGAATATATCAACAAGTTTTTTGTCAAGCTGAGACCCGGCAACTTCGGTTATTATCTTTATCGCTTCCTCATGGGTTCGAGGTTCTTTATAAGATCTTCGCATAGTTATAGCCGAATAGGTATCTGCTATGGCAATTATCCTTGCAGGGATTGGGATATCCTCTGCTTTAAGTTTATAATAGCCGTTTCCATCAACTCTTTCATGGTGATACAGTATCCATTCCGAAATAGAACTGAAGGTTGACAGAGGATGGAGTATCTTGACGCCAACCTTCGGATGAGTACGCATTATAGACCATTCTTCATCTGAAAGCTTTGAAGGCTTGTTTAAGATTGCCTCCGGTACGCCCAGCTTGCCTACGTCATGCATAAGAGCGGCATATTCCAGACTTACGGGATTGATATCTTTCTTTATACTGTTCGGCAGATAATTATAGAAAAGCATTGTAATGGCCTGAACATGAAGGCTGTGCCCATTTAAGTTTGGATCCCTTGCATCGATAACACCGACAAGTACTTCTGCTATGTCGATACTTCTCTTCTTTGTTGTTTCCAACAGACCATACATCAATGTAAGGACTATCATAACGAAGAGACTTCCTCCGAAAAGCACCATAGCCATTACTATATCCGGTTTGGAAAAAAAGGCTATAAAAAGATAGCCTAACAGAAAGAATACAAGAAGGGCCAGAGCAAGATGCTTTCTGAACCTGTCCCTGCGGTTTCCGGACGACAGAACGTCATGAGTAGAATGCAGGAACTGTATATATCTTGTTATATTTGTGATCATTACTATTGAGCCTATGATGATGAGGCATATGATTAGGATTTTCATTTTTATAGATTATCGCTCCTACATCCTTTGTTTTTTGGAGGATTATTCATCATCCGGAAGATCCTCAAGGCCAAAATACAGCACTTCGTTGTACTTTGCATTCGCCCGTTCACTTTCTTTTTTATCCTGCCATCTTGCAATATCTGAGCATATCGAAAGCATTTCGTCAACGACGAGCTCTGCCTTCTTTGGTTTTACGTTATTTAGGTATGAAGTCATACGGTCAATTGCCTTTGGGCTGCCAATGTTCTTTACAATCTCTTCACCAAGAGCATCCGGAAAGCCCAGGTTTTTCATGGCATTCATCATGCGGCCTTTTGAGATTACCCACTTCTTTTGATCTTCTGTCATTTTTCTATATCACCATGCCACAAATTGATTACACCGTTATATCGTACCCTCATTTGGGAATTTTATCTATTATTTATTATCATGAACCTGCTTATAGCGCGAAAATCCGCTGATTGTTCGATCGTTAAACGGATATTTTCCCGTATTAAGGTACTAAAAAGACCGAACTTTTCACACGGGGAAATCCACTTGATTCCAATCAACCTTTTCGGCATCATTGCCGTTTACTGACCATCGTATTATGTGTGCTACAATTCCCGGAACGACGGCTTCAGGAATTTCTATAGGCAGTAAATACCGTTCCCAGCATCCGCTTGTTTTCCTGCCCTGAAATGTCCTGCCTTTACTTATTATATACCAATTTTTCATATTTAGCGGGACTGCAAGAACATATTCCTTGTTTTCTGATATGATGTTCAGGATATCATACCAGCTGTCATCATCCTTGGCTACATACCAGACATACAATTTCCCGTCTAAAGTTATCTTTCTCCTGCCTTTTGTACTTACACCCATACATTTTTCCTGCTGATTTGCTGAAAGACTCTACTCCTCCGTTCGTATCACCCTAAACCGTCCTTCGCTGTCAACCTTTAGTTTAAGGGTACGTACATACTTTTCATAGAATCTATTCATTTCCTTTTCGCTTGCACGTATAAATGCCTCATTATATATCTGTTTCGTGAGTTCCCAAGCATCTTCTCCAACGATGCTTGGAAGGTAGTTATCAAGCTTTGAGAGCAGCACTTTCTTTTCAAGTTCCCCTGCATTTTCCCTGAAGAAGTCATCCATTGCGCAATGGAAGATATTTCGCGTGTTAAGGACTTCCTTTATGGCATTTCCGCATTTCTCATATTCATACATGACAAGGAACCTTGCATCCGGTATGGATGATATGAGTCCCCAGAAGTCGGAATCCGAAGAGCACAGGATAAATGAATCCACTTTCCCGACGTAATAAGCTTCACATACCCCGGCGGTCATCTTAATATCAACGAGGGATTTTGCATCCGTGACACGTTCAACCTCAATATGCTCTACCTTTATGTCAATAAACTCTTCAAGATAATCCCAGGCATTTGTTGTATGGTAGTCGTCATAGAGTATTATCTTCTCAATCAGACCTACATCCTCTTTATTTAGGTTCTTTAGTACACCGAACAGCTTATAGGCATCCGAGTTTTCACAATCCACGACCATCACTACTTTTTTTGAGTCATGGATAAAATCATATATATTCTGTTTCGTATTATCAGAAGCATCCTTGAACTTATGGCTGTCAAGAAACAGCTCTCCGTGTTGCTTATATAATATCTCAAGAAACTTGTGGT
>JAILNV010000298.1 GCA_024691125.1 Lachnospiraceae bacterium
AATCATTCATATTATGGTCAAAGCACTTTGCCATAAAAAGCGTCTGCCGGGCGGAAGAATATGTACATTCACACATATATCGGAGAAGTGTTTTGATGATGATGACTTCTCTAAACTATGCAAAAATGCATCGGGAACGACGATTGTCATCGAGCTGAAAGGTGATGACACAGATAATGGGATATATGCCTCAGGCTATAACAGAGTTATCGATTATCTCACATATCTTGTCAAAAAATATAAAACAGACACGCAATTCTTCTTTGTAAGAAATATAACATATGAAGGTTTCTCCAATCCGCTGATCAAAAGGTTAAATGAGGATCTTGAATTGGTAGAGGTTCGTGAAGGGATCGGTAGCAGAGAGGACGCGGAAAAATATCTGGAGAGATTGATAAAAGGGTCAAAAATGAGCAAACTATACTCTCTTGATGATATGCGATATCTGCCCAAGAAGAAAAGATACTATCCTCATGATGTTCATGAGGCTTTTGAAAAATGGGATGACGAATGCCTGAAAGAAAGGGCATATCCGGCATATAAGAGTCACAAGTCAACCTTAACCGAAAAGAAAAAGAGAAAGAAATCCAATAGTTATAATGAACTGCAGGATATGGTCGGGCTATCGGATGTAAAAAATCTGTGTGATGAGATCATATGCTCATACAAGATGCAAAAAGTACGTGGCAGGTTCGGTCTTGATGAACAGAACCTTAGCCGGCATATGGTATTCACCGGAAATCCGGGAAGTGCTAAAACTACCGTGGCCAGACTTTTGTGCGATATACTTGCAGATGAAGGCGTTTTGGAAACCGGCAAGTTGGTTGAGTGTGGAAGAGCGGACCTTGTTGGCAGATATGTCGGATGGACAGCTAAAGCTGTAAAAAGTAAGTTCTGGGAGGCAAAGGGTGGAATATTGTTTATCGATGAGGCGTATTCTCTTGTGGATGACAGTCATTCGTTTGGAGATGAAGCAATCAATACTATTGTTCAGGAAATGGAGAACAACAGGGATAAAGTGATAGTGATATTTGCAGGATACCCTGACAAAATGGAGGAATTCATTGACCGTAACGAAGGACTTCGGAGCCGTATAGCTTTTCACCTTAATTTTCCTGATTATGATCAGGATGAGTTGCTGGAGATAATGAAGAACATGGTATATAAGCGTGGACTTGAGGTGGATGAAAATGCACTTCCTGTATGCCGGGATATCCTGGAGAGAGCTTGTAAACAGAAAGACTATGGTAACGGTCGTTTTGTTCGTAATTACCTGGACCAGGCAGTTATGAGACAGTCGATCCGGCTTGCAGAAGGTAAGGACATACGGGAAATGAAGTCGATCACCAAGGAGCAGGCAAAAAGACTTACGGAAGAAGATTTCATGGTTGACCCTAAGATCCTGTTCAAAGACCAGACGAATAGTCAGAGAAGAATAGGTTTTTTGGCCGGCTGAATCCGACAAAGCAAAAAATAACTGCTACTAGCCCGATTTGTAGAAATTAGTTTTTGATTTGCTTATGATTGGTATGCAACCTTCCGTCGGAACATAAGAGGAGAGACAAAATGGAACCAAAACATGACCCTACCACGAATCCTTTGTCACATTTATATAAGCGAATGGATGAAGAAGTTCCGCGAAATGATGTTGAAAGGGAAGTCCTGAGAAGACTGGGAGCTGGAATCAATCCCCTGGATTGCATGACTTTTGCTATCCAAAATGGATATACCGAAGAAGAGTTTGATGCCTTTTTTGAGAGAGCAAAGCAATGGGAAAACGAGAACTGCTCGAAGTATTAAACCCCAACTCTGCACCGATATAGAAATCGGGTTTCCGGATAATGTAGAATAGCGGCAGAAGATGAAGATCAGAGGTGTGCTATGACAGGAAAGATATCGAAAATGCAAAGGCAGGTTCTGCTTCTTACTATATTCAGCCATGAAGAGTCAATTATCGATCTTGAGGTTATCAATAAGAACACTCCGATTGATATCAGGACTCTTCAAAGGGATATCAATGAACTGACAGCAGCCGGTTTTCTTGAAGTCAGGTTTAATAAACGCAGTAAATGCTATGTAGGAGAGGTCTATATTCCTCATTCCCTGCATGATATAGATGAGAAGAAACGTAAGTATTTTGAAGGGGTACTTCATTATGAAAGAATGATCTTTGGTCTTGGCAAGTGCCTGGAACTTGATCAGGTTCATGATGTTCTTTTCGAAATGCAGTTGTTTGAATGGATGTATCAGGATTGGGCCGAGGAATGTGGCATTCCGGAGCTTGAACCAAAGTATTCCGGACCGGTGCTTGATAACGAGCTTAGTGCTGATAGGGTCTATTTCAAAATGTTTCCCGACGCAAATGAGAAGGATTTAAAAAAGGACATTCAGTTTTTAAACGGTATTGGCTATGCCATCGAGTATTGCGAAGAACTGAAGGTATGCTATATCGATTTCCCAGAGGAAATAGAGGCGTAATGATAGTGCAGATGAAGAAGTCATCAGTTTTGTCGTTTTGAATATGAACACTGTGATACAGTTTGTTCAGGGTATTCGAAAGGAGGCTTTTATGAATAAGATCAATCTTAGAATATGTTGCGTACCTATGGAGACAGCACTTTATGTAGCAGAAGATGGAAAGAATTACTCTCTTGCTCTTCCGGAGAGCCGTGTGCCGGATTATGATGACAGGTTTTATGACGCACAGGTCATTCCGGGTGTATCCAAGATAAAAGTGATCAATGTTTCCGACGGAGTGGATCATAACTTCTGGACATACAGCAACGAGACAGAGTTTGACGGAGTGGTGATCGGGGAGGGTAATGACCTCAATTCTTGTATCATTTCTGTGCCCGCCGAAGCAAATGACGGAACTACATTGTATATTGAGGAGGACAGTGTAGAAACAGAGTACGGATATGATCACCGGGATCTGTTCTTTAAAAGCGAGAAAGAAGAGTTTCCTCTTACTGCCGGAATGTTCGAACTGCATCATGAGGCTGTACAGAGATAAATGGATATGAATCGTGATGACCGGCTGTATAAAGGGATTTTCTGGATAACCGACATGGATGATCCGGGAACGGGGAATCTGTTTTTCACAATTCACATAGAGCCCAATGGAACCATAGATCCATCTGTGGACAGGATGAGTCTTAATTCCAAAAACAACGACAACTATAACCACAAAAACGTATGGGAAAACCTGGGATCAAAAGTCACAAATAATAAAAGCTTTGATTATTATCCCAGGGGCAGGGTTGAGATATCTAGCGGAAAAGCCATTATATACGCTAGCCCTTACATATGTACGGAAGAGGTTGTTGACTGGATCAAGGATACATTTCATCTGACTGAACAGAATGGCATCAATAATGTAAGGGTCGTACCGGATAATTCATATCACTATAAGTGCTATCTGGATAGATAAGGAAGGGCAGACGATCATAGTATACAGGGTTACGGTTGATGGAAAAAGAACATATGCTGAAACCGCTCTTACAGATTATTCAACAGACAAGGACAGGCTTGCAAGGGATAGAATCTGTAAATATTTCAAGGAAAAACAGAGTGCCCAGGAAGTGATCTTT
>JAILNV010000299.1 GCA_024691125.1 Lachnospiraceae bacterium
GGACAGCTTCCATTTCTTTCATTAAGATATTTGAAGAGATATGCAGGGATTTTGAGAAGAATCCATCTTAAATATATAGGAAAGCATTCATAAATTAAATCTTTTATCAACTCGGAGGTAGAAATGCAGAAACAGGATGAAAGAGCAGTAGAATCAATGATCAAATGCGGCCTGAGTCTGGAAGCCGTTTACGAAAGCTTTCCTCAGTTCGACAAGGCAGAAATAAAAGAACTGTTCGATAAGGTAAAAGTAATGTCTTATTCACATTTACTTTTGTACCAATATTGTACTTAATGTTAGTCCACTTGAAAATACAGTATAATCATACCCATTCCAGAATCAAACAGGAGAGAATCTATTATGGACGGAAGATATGAATTTCACGAATCAGACTGGAAGTTGTTTCGTAAAAAAATAGTAGACTGGCAGGAAGATCATATGGGACACATAAAAGGAGCCATTAGCATTCCGAACGAAACTATCAGCAATACAAAACCCTACCTTCTTCCGGATACAGACAAAACCATATTGGTGTATTGCCAGGGAGGGATGCGCGCAGGAAGTGCTGTCAGGAAGCTGAAATGAATGGGCTACAAGCATTCATATAACATGGGCGGGATAACTTCATGGACAGGGGAAATAGTCAGATGACACAAAAACAGAAAAATGATGCTTGCAGGCTTTTTTGTGCTTTTGCTTCTGAAAAGCTTTACTTTTCGTCTTGACTTCATTATAATTTGATACAACAAAAAAACAAGAAGGCAGAATATTCTTTGCCACTATATAAAATATAGTAAAGGTGTGTTTATGGGAAAGAAAGCATTGCCAAAAGGAGAAAATATATACGAAACTGACTGCCCGATTCTATATGCAATGGATCTGATAGGGCGGAAATGGAAACTGCCTATATTGTGGTATATAGCAGATGCAGAGAATCAGACCTTAAGATACAGAGAACTTGAACGAAAAGTTGTAGGAATTACAGCTACAATGCTTACTAAATGTCTTAAGGAACTGGAAAAGGATAAGTTTATAAAGAGAAAGCAGTACAATACGATTCCGCCCACTGTTGAGTACTCTCTTTCAGAACGTGGAAAAACCTTGATACCAGCACTGGAGTCTGTTTATAACTGGGCAGATGAACAGATGAAGAATAAGTCATGATGAGTTCCAACGATCGTAGTTGCAATCGCATACAGTATATATCTTGGCAGGCTTAAATCACCGGATTCCAATAAAGAGGTAATGACCGGAATGGACGCCTGAATGCCTGTATTTCGGGCATGACACGAAGCGTATCACGGATGTGACGATACGTTTCTTTCCTTCTTCATGGGTCTTTGTTACTTTCAAATTGCCAATAGGCGATATCGTATGAAAGGATGAAGAGAACATGAAAGAAAAAAGAAATCTGCTGACAGGGGTGGAATTGATCGGTGCTTTTGCCCTGTGGACTGTTTTGATCCAACGGGTCGATGTGCAGGTTGTGGGGCAGAACGGAACGAAGATTGGTTTTGCTGATTTTAATGAATGGTTCCATCAGCTGACAGGTGTGCATATGACGCTTTACACGATCACGGACTGGCTGGGACTTGTACCTATATTCATATGCCTGTGTTTCGGAGTAATGGGGCTAGTGCAGCTGATAAAGAGGCGGAGCCTGCTCAGGGTTGATTCGGACATACTGTTATTGGGTGTTTATTATGTGATGGTCATAGCGTGTTACCTGATCTTTGAGATGATTACAATCAATTACAGGCCTGTCCTGATAGAGGGAAGGCTGGAGGCATCCTATCCGTCATCAACGACATTACTGGTACTGAGTGTGATGCCGACTTTGATGTTCCAGGCAAATATGAGAGTTTCAAATGCTATGATCAGGAAAGCAGTTGCGGTGTTTGTAGTTGCCTTTTCGGTGTTTATGGTGATAGGAAGACTGATCTCGGGGGTACACTGGACGACGGATATAATTGGCTCCGTATTATTTAGCGCAGGGCTATATATGTTATACCGGTCAGCTGTTTTGTATGCGGACAAGGCGAAGAAAGTGGGCAGGAGCAAAGATGGAGTTCAATGAAAAATTACAGGAATTAAGAAAATCCAGATCACTGACACAGGAAGAACTGGCAGAGGCGCTGTTTGTTTCAAGGACTGCGATCTCAAAATGGGAACAGGGTCGCGGTTATCCAAGCCTTGATTCGCTTAAGGAAATATCGAGGTTCTTTTCCGTGTCGATTGATGATCTGATCTGCTCGGAAGAGATCATTTCCGCGGCGACAGATGAGAAGAAAGAGTGCATAGATAAGTACATATCCCTGATTTGCAATATGCTGGACATCTTTTTTGTATTGCTGTTGTTCCTGCCTGTATTCGGAAACGGAACAGATAGTCCGGCTTCGGTACCGCTGTATGCGATAATGGGCGTAAGTGCATGGATCAAAATAGTGTTTTCCGCATTGATAGGCGTGGCTGTTCTGAACGGTATCTGCGGAGTTGTCATCAGTCATTTTGACAAGACGGTCTGGAACCGTCATCGGCTTGTGACGGGGATGGTGCTCTCCATAGCATGTGCTGCGGTATTCATCCTGACAAGACAGCCCTATGCAGGCATCATCTGTCTGGCTATTCTGGTCGTGAAGGGATTGCTGATTGGACCGACATTCGATGGTAAAAGCTGTTGAAGCGGAAGCAGATCCGGATAATGCGGCATCGCAGAGGGTGCTTATGAAGTTCGGGTTCCGTCCGAACGGGAAAATTGGTGAGGAAGGCCCCAGATATATATTTTACGGAGGAAATGAGATGAATACAAACGATTATACGATACGATCAGAAAGGGAAGAAGATTTCAGGGCTGTTGAGAACCTTGTAAGAGAATCGTTCTGGAATGTTTACCGTCCGGGATGTAGTGAGCATTATGTGATCCATGTGCTGAGGGATGATCCGGCATTCGTGAAGGAACTGGATTTTGTTATGGAACAGTACGGAAGGCTGATAGGACAGAATATATTCATGAAGACAATCATAGAGGCTGATGACGGAAGGACGATCCCCATCTTAACAATGGGTCCGATCGGAATCACGCCAGAGTTGAAACGCAAGGGCTATGGAAAGGCTTTGCTCGATTACTCTTTGGAAAAAGCGGAAGAAATGGGATTCGGGGCTGTTCTTTTTGAAGGAAACATTGATTTCTATGGCAAAAGCGGTTTTACCTATGCCAGAGAGTTTGGCATCCGGTACCATGATCTTCCGGAAGATGCGGATTCATCCTTCTTTCTCTGTAAGGAACTGATCACGGGATATCTGGATGATGTGACAGGGGTATATCAGACTCCGCAGGGATACTATGTGAAGGATGAGGATGTAGATGAGTTTGACAAAGAGTTTCCACCCAAAGAGAAACTGAAGCTGCCGGGACAGATATTCGGATAAGCGTTAACAAAGATGGTGGCGAAAAAAGTTTCACTGCTATAATAAACATGATATACAGCTGTCGTGTTTGATTTGATATGATACATACGGAGCGTGAGAGGGAGGTGCGATTATGACGAAGTCATAATTTTGCATCGTGCCGACCGACTTGCCGCCAAACGAAATGAGGGGGCGTTACCCGGGAATGAAGATATCTCTGAAATAGTCAAAAGATATGAAGGAGAACGGGAATAAAAAACAAGGTGTTGGTCGTGATAGACCTTCTGAATGACATTACGAAGAATTACAAAGGACGCTGTTCAACTTCATATAATTTCAGTTCATTCATAACACTTATCTCTTTTCTAAAAAGTCAGTTATGCCAGGCCAACCAAATATAACGCTATCTTGAATTCTCCAAAATGCAATTCTTTCATCGTTTTCATCGCCTTCTTTTTATACTAGGTTGCCGGTTCATCTTCGGCAGATGCGATTTCTTTTGATGATTTGATTATATTCGCCTACACGTCACAGTACTGTCATACACCAGGGAACGTACTCAACAGATAAATCCGGTTGAGCTTATGAGGACAAGACAATAAAGAATTAAGATATGAAGTTAGTATGCTTTGATGTTTATCTACTGCGTTTTTTCTAACTTTCGTGATATACTAAGACTGTATTCTTACAGGGAGTGGGACACGATTTAAAGTAGCTACGCATGAACATATTTGAATTCTTTCTAAAACTGAATCATCCCTCTGAGAAAGCTGGATGGATCGAAACTACTGCAGTTTTCACAGGAAAGACGGAAAAAGCCTCCGTTGGTAAACCGGGACACTACAAAACAGCTGCCTACAATGAGTATGAGATAATATACCGGACGAATGATAAAGAGCGCAGGGGATGGTATACATTTAATCCTTTGCCTGACCCGGATCCCGAGGATATAAAGGGTATGAGCATGAAGATTCAATATGATCACAGAAAACCCTGGCTTCTTAAGAGAGTAAATGACTAAAGAGAGGGTTGATAACAGAAAATCATGGAACGTCTTATATTTCATGTGGATGTTAATAGCGCATTTCTTTCCTGGGAGGCAACAAGGCGGGTCAATAACGGTGAACCTGATCTCAGGCTTATTCCGTCATGCGTGGGCGGCTCTCCTGATTCAAGACGCTCTGTGGTAGTTACTAAATCGATACCGGCAAAGAAATTTGATATTAAGACTGGAGAGCCTATGTCTGCGGCTCTTAAAAAGTGCCCGGGGTTGGTGGTTGTACAGTCTGATTTCAGACTATACAAGGCATGTTCCAAAGCTTTTAAGGACATATGCCGGGAATATGCACCGGCTGTGGAAGAATTCTCGATAGATGAGTGCTTCATGGATATGAGCGGTACAAAACTCATCTATCCTGATCCTATCGCTACAGCATATGAGCTTAAGGACAGGATTAAAAATGAGCTGGGATTTACAGTTAATGTGGGTATCGGCAGAAATAAGCTTTGTGCTAAAATGGCAAGCGATTTTGAAAAGCCGGACAAGGTTCATACATTATTCCCTGAAGAGATACCAGAAAAGATGTGGCATCTTCCTGTTGGTGACCTTCTGTTTGTAGGCAATTCCACAGCGCAGAAACTCAATGAAATTGGCATAAAAACCATAGGAGATCTTGCGCGCGCCGACCTTAAATACCTCACAGATCAGCTTGGTGATAAGATGGGCACCCAGGCATACAGATATGCCAATGGACTGGATGATTCACCTGTAAAGGAACAACCGGATGATCCCAAAGGCTACAGCAACGAAGTTACTCTCGAAGATAACGTGGTCTCTATAGAACAGGCTAACCGGATACTTTTGGCACTTGCTGACAGCGTTACTTCACATATGCGTAAGGACGGAGTAAAGGCCTATTGTGTAGCTGTAAAGATAAGATATCTTGATTTCAGGACACGTTCTCATCAGCGAAAGCTAAGTGAACCCACCGATGTCAGCGGGGAAGTCTACGAAGTCGCCAAAGAGCTTCTTAAAGAACTGTGGAAGGATAGGAGACCACTTCGGCTTATGGGGATTGCTTTGACAGATGTTTCTGATGGAAGTGAACCGGTACAGATGACAATGTTCCGGGAAGAGGAAGAGTTGAACAGGGAAAAAGGACAGAAACTTGATAAGGCTGTCGATACCCTGCGGGACAAGTATGGTTCCGGTATCATAACCCGAGGAAGTCTTATGGAACTTACTATTAAAGTTGGTAAAAAGAATGAAAGGTAAATATGAGGAGCCATGATATCTGCTGAAGAAGCAATTGAACGCCTTAAAAAAGGAAATGAGCAATACGTATCTGTTGATACCTTTCATACAGATATATCATCTACTATGCTCGAACACTTTGCAAAGAACGGACAGGAACCTTATGCAATAGTAATAAGCTGCTCAGATTCAAGGGTCATTCCCGAAAGGATCTTTCATGCGGCAATAGGTGATCTGTTTACGGTAAGAGTGGCCGGAAATGTGATAGATGACCATCAGTTGGGAAGTATTGAATATGCTGCCGGGCATCTTGGTACAAACCTAATAGTCGTTATGGGACATACAGGATGCGGAGCAGTTGCCGCGGCAGTCCACCATGATCCGGGCGGATATATCAAATACATTACTGATGAAATAAAAAAGGCCATTGGAGCGGAACAGGATGACTACAAAGCGTGTGTATTAAATGTTCAGCAAAGTATACGTGTCATAGAATCCAGCCTTGAAATACAGAAGGATGAAGAAAAAGGGCTTAAAGTGATCGGTGCAATATATAATATAGAAAATGGTACAGTAGAATTCGGAGTATGATCAGATATGGTAAGAGAAATATTGTAAAGGAATACTGATATAGGTGACGAGATGTTTTTTATTATGGGTATAACAGACGGAAGAAAGGACTTTGATTTTAACCAGGTCATGACCTGTGCTATATGTGGTTCTATGGGCAGTTACCGGGTGTTTATGACTTATACGGTATTATCACTGTTCTTCATTCCCTGCTTTAAATGGAATAAGCATTACTATGTGCAGACTACCTGCTGTAATGCTGTATATGAGCTGGAGCCGGAAATCGGAAAGAGGGTAGCACGTGGAGAAGATGTAAAAATCCAGCAGGATTATCTCACAAGGGTCTTAGATCGGGGATATACCATTAAACGTTGCAAAAACTGTGGATTTACTACGGAAGAAGACTTTGATTTCCGTCCGAAATGCGGAGAAAGGTTTTAGTATAAATCTCACATCAGGTATAATAGAAGTAGACCTTCACGGTCTTAGAACCGAAGAAGCAGTGAAAAGGGCAAAAGTGAAGTAAACAGGGCGTCCGGTTCGGTCTATATCATCCGCCTTATACACGGCTATCATGGCGGTACAAGGATCCGTGAAGTTGATGAAGAAATCCTATCGGATTTCCTTGATGTCTCAAAGCCGACGGGCTCTCCCCGATATAAAATCGTGGAGCAGTATAGAATATGAATTCTCTTATTCTGATCATAAGGAGGGGTCCTTTGGGAGGATTCCTTATGATGCCTTAGCGGCGAGCGTATTCAAAAGAAATACGAAGTATTTCTTACATACTGACGTGAAGAAAAGGTAAAGAAGATAAGACAGGGATCAAATCCCGGTATAACTGAGCTTCTGTTGAGTAAAGTATGATTTTGGAGAAATAAACCATGAAACTGAAAAACGTATTGATCGTAGTTAAAGACATTGAAAGATCAAGGAAATTCTATTATGATTTATTTGGCCTTGATGTTATCCTGGATAATGATGGAAACATGATCCTTACTGAGGGTCTTGTGCTGCAGGATGAGAGTATCTGGAAGAAATTCATTTTTGACAGTAAAGAAAAGATACCGGTATGTGAAAAATGCGGTAAGATGGTAAGACCCGATGTTACTCTCTACGGTGAATTTCTTCCGGAAGAAGCCTATCAGAATGCGATAAACATGATGAACAGCGCCGACTGTCTGATAATAGACGGTACGTCTCTGGAGGTCGGTTCAGCAGCTCAGTTAGCTCATCTGTTCCATGGAGATCATCTGATCATCATAAACAAGGGGAAAACAAAGCTCGAAGGAAGAGCAGAACTTGTATTTCATGACAGTATTGGGAAAGTGTTGTCGATGCTATAATAACAGGAGAACTGTTGAACTTGAGAAAGCATCCGGTGCTATAGGATGGTGTGATATATGTAAAGGTTGGGAAGATTAATGATTGCGGGATACAGATAATATGCCGGTCTTTCAGCTTGAAAAAGATAATATATATTTTCCTCTGCCTGAATTAGGAGAACCCGACGGATTATTGGCTGTCGGGGGCGATCTAAGCATCGACAGGCTTCTTTTAGCATATTCAAACGGGATATTCCCATGGTACAATGCAGATCAACCTATCATGTGGTGGTGTCCAATGGAACGATTCATAATACGCCCGTCAGAGATCCATATCTCTCATTCAATGAAAAAGTATATACGTAACCATCGTGTGGAATACCGCGTTGATCGTGACTTTGCCCATACAATGCACAAATGCCGTGATAAATGGGAGTCAAAGCCGGGAGGCACCTGGATATCAGATGATATGGAAGAAGCATATTGCAGGCTGCATGATGCAGGATTTGCTTTCAGTATAGAATCGTATGTGGACGAGATCCCTGCAGGTGGATTATACGGAGTCAATCTGGGGCATTGTTTCTTTGGAGAGAGTATGTATTCGGACATGGAAAATGGATCCAAACTGGCTCTTATTGCTTTGGCACAAATACTTAGAGAACATGATTACAATATGATAGACTGCCAGTTCCATACAGATCATCTGGAAAGTATGGGTGGTGTGTACATAAGCTACGAAGAATATCGTAAACTCTTGCCATCTCAGTAAGATACGGAAGAATTGACCCCGATCTTTTACCTTGAAACATATTTATGAAATACGTCGCGGTATTTAAGCAAAATAAAGAATATTTCTTATATTTTCTTTGTTTTTGATATAATATTGTTAGAAAGAGGTGATGCAAATGGCACAGGCTGTAAATGTAAATTTCAAATTGGATTCTGATGTAAAGAAAAGTATGGAAAGTGCTTGCGCTGATATGGGGTTATCAATGAGTGCTGCCTTTACTATTTTTGCGAAGAAAGTAGGTCGCGAAAGAAGAATACCGTTTGAGGTATCAGCAGATCCATTTTATAGCGAGGAACATATTGCAATGCTTGAACGACGTGTGGCTGATCTTAAGGCTGGCATAAACATGCAAGCACACGATCTGATCGAGGTGTAATATGCAAAAGCTATGGCATGATGAAGTTTGGAACGATTACTTATATTCGTAAAATTTCGGTTTTACGAATGTATATGATTGGATAAGGCCAAATTATTTACATCAAGATTCGGATTGATATATAGTCATATTATGATATAATATGACTATAAGGAGGAATTGATATGTTCGCATTACAGGAAACTATACGTCCGTCAGCTGATCTGAGAAATCATTATAGTGAAATATCCAAACAATGCAAGGAAAATAACGAAGCAATCATATTTACCGTTAATGGACATGGAGATACGGTAACTATAGCATATGAAGAATACAAACGGATGAAAGCGCGTCTGGAGCTCTTAGAAACTCTTGCGGAATCAGAAGAGGATGTTCGAAACGGCAGAATTGCACCCATAGAGGACACATTTAACAATCTCAGGTCAATCCTTAAGGAGGGCCGAAATTGAAATATGAAATTGTCCGAACAGATACGGCAGATGCCCTTATCCATAAAATCATTTTGAATATTGCTTCTAATTTTGGATCGGATGTTGCTCTGGAAAAGCTTGACAAGCTTGAAGCAGATATAATGCTCCTTGCTGATAATCCAAAACTTGGCGAAGTACCAAGGTATCCATTTCTGAAACGTCAGGGTTACAGAGTTCTTATCCTCGAAAAAGATCTTGTTTTTTACAAGATTGATGATGAAAAAAAAATAATTACAATATATGCCGTTTTTGATCATCGTCAGGATTATGTTAGTATACTTCGTGGATTGTAAACAAAAGTATAACAGAAATATTCCGGGGAGAGCGAGAGAGCGAGGGTATCAATATCGATACAACTATGCGCGAAAGACAAGTTTAACGAATAGATAGGGAATTATTTCTCGTTTACTGTTTACTGTTTTTACTGTTCAATTTTCCTATTCTTGATAGTCCCAAGAAATCCTTATAGTTGGCTTTATTTTTTCTGCATATAAACCCTTACGGCATTCCGCAGGGTTGCACTCATAGCACCCACTCAGGTTTTTTTCAATACCGCATCTGCGAACTTCACACCATTCTGCATCCTTACACCATGAAAGTTCCATAAAACCATCGCGTTTACATCCTTTACATGTAACATTCTCGGAGCATAA
>JAILNV010000044.1 GCA_024691125.1 Lachnospiraceae bacterium
TTGTTTATTCTTTATCTGTTATCTTTACATCAAATGAATATGACGGGATCATTTCGGATCAGGACTCTGAAGTGCTGGAGCACAGATTCTTTGGCAGGGATGAGATACCGGAAGAGTTATTCCCGGCCGACAGCAGGGCAATACTGGACTGGAAGAAAGGTATTGATGAAATCGTAGTTCATTAGTAAGCACCGAAATAACAGTATAACAGAGGATGAAAAGACTATTTGAATAAAGAAGGGATTAAAAAAATACTTACCATAATAGCTATCGTTATTGTGGTATTGGCGTTAGCCATGCTTATCGGGAGATATGTCTCCTATAACAACCAGGTCCAGGTTGAAGGCGGAATCTATTCACAGGATGAACCATCAAAGAGTCTTATTGAAGCAAATCCCGATATCATCCCGGATTATTCCGGCGAAGATGTGATTGAACTGCGGTCGAATATCCCTAATTTCACTTTTTATGATTTTGACCACGTTAAGGGTGAGAATTATGCGGAACTTGATTCATTGGGAAGGTGCGGTACTGCTTATGCGATGCTTGACAGGGAAATGATACCTAGGCAAGAGCGTAGCGAGATAGGAAGTATCAAACCGTCAGGATGGAAACAGAATAAGTATCCTGGAATAGTTGACTCTGATCCGCCATATCTGTATAACCGGAGCCATTTGATCGCATATGCGCTCACCGGCCAGAATGCAAATGAGTTGAATCTTATTACCGGAACAAGACATTTCAATACCGAAGTTATGCTGCCTTATGAGCTGAAAGTCATGAGGTATCTTGATCATTCGGATAACCATGTACTTTACAGGGTCACGCCGTACTTCAAGGGCAAGGAGCTTGTAGCCAGGGGTGTAGAGATGGAAGCATATTCCATTGAGGATAATGGTGATGGAGTGTGTTATCATGTATTTGTGTATAACGTACAGCCCGGGATTGAGATTGATTACATGACGGGTGAGAATAAACTTCGGGATTAAGACTTGGATGGAAGGATAGAAAGATATATCTATAATTGGAGACAGTTATCGGAAGTGTGATAGTAAACTCAGAGCCTTCTTAAACGATACTGTTTACTGCAATAGAGTCATCAAGAAGAGACATGATCTGTCCGGCCATGGCAAGTCCAAGTCCATTTCCCTTGGTGGAATGAGAAAGATCAGCCTGGCAGAACTTATTGTCTGAAAGATCCTGTGCACAGACAACCGTACGGCATCATTCCCAAACAGATTAAAGAATTCATAAAAAAGCGACCGAAGGGCCGCTTTTACGACCGGATGATAGGAGTCGTGGTAACAAACCGGTATTTCACAGAGCCAGCAATAAAGCTTGCATCCAAATTAAAGATAATTCTTTGGGACAGGGATTTCATTAAAGAATTTCAATAAAAAAGATGGAGATAAAATATGGTTCGGCGATCTGACAAATCAATCAATTGGGTTTTAATAAGGAACTATATTGAATATTTTCTTATATACTGTTTTTTGGGATGGTTATATGAATCAATATGGTGTGATGTTATATACCATCGAAGGGGATTTTTAAACCGAGGTTTTCTTTGGGGACCGTGGCTTCCTATTTATGGTATTGGTTTTTTTATCATATTCGGAATCTTAACATTGCTTAAGATAAAAAAGCCTATAATGGTATTTATATCCGGTACGGTCATAGCAACATCAGCTGAACTAATCGCAAGTTATATTCTTGAAATGACCACGGGTGATTATATGTGGGATTATACAGGGTATTTTCTGAATTATGACGGCAGGATTGCTTTAGTTCCGGGTCTTATGTTTGGACTTCTGATATATGTAGCCATTTGTCACTTGCAACCGTTTATTATAAGGTTTCAGCAAAAATATCAAAATAGCAGGATCCATAATACAGGTTTCCTTATAGTTTCTGCTTTGTTCATAGTGGATCTGATATGCCGGATATGGTTTGGAAATAATTTTAAAAGTAGATGAAAAGATTGAAAAAGATTTTCTAACAAATAGAACATATGTGAACAAGCATTATAGGAGGAGAAAGAAAATGCAGTTGGAAAAGTTACAGAAAGACATGATGGAGGCCATGAAGGCTCATGACAAGGCAAGAAAGGAGTCCATATCCGTGCTGTACTCAGCGGCAAAGAAGCTTGGTATAGATAATGGATGCCGTGATAATGTACCTGAGGAAATGGTGAATCAGGCTATCCTTAAGGAAGTAAAGAGTGTAAAAGAACAGATAGAGACCTGTCCGGCCGTGCGGACGGAGCTGTTGGAGGAATACAAGGCAAGGCTTGCCGTATTTGAGGAGTATGCACCCAGGATGCTTGATGCTGATGAAGTAGAAGCTCTCCTTAAAGAGAAGTTTTCCAAGGCTATAGAATCAAAGAATAAGGGAATGATCATGAAGACAGTCATGCCGGAACTTAGGGGAAAGGCAGATGGTAAGGTTATATCTGAGGTAGTTGCTAAATTGTGTCAGTGATCAATGAGAGAGATTATGCAAGGTCAAGGAACCTGTCTCCATATTTAATCTTTCTATTGGACATTGTAATTCTATTGTGTGAAAAATGTAAACAACAAGGTTATTATTTGCGGAATTCAGATGCAAAGCATCGGTAGAGCCCGAAGGGTGGGAACACCGAGATCGTTGTTGGCTTCATGAAGGAACTGATCGAGGCAGATACCTTTAAGATAGAAATGAAGGCCCCTTATTCCCCGGTATACCTGACCTGTATTGATGAAGCCAAGAAAGATAAGCAGAAAAATGCAAGACCGGAGCTTACAAGCTATCCGGACAGCATTGATGAATACGATAACATCGTGCTGGCCTATCCGAACTACTGGGGAACGATGCCCATGGCAGTATTTACATTCCTCGAAAGATATAATTTTTCCGGCAAGACGATCCTTCCTCTGTGCACCAATGAAGGCAGCGGAATGGGATCAAGCGAGAGCGATGTGAAGAAAACCGCAAAGGGAGCATATGTAAAGAGCGGACTTGCGATCACCGGAAGACTAATAAACAGATGTACTCTGTATTCAAACTATACTCAGCTCAAAGATCATTATCCTGTTCCGTGAATCTTTTTCATGGAAAAGATCAGTACAGTCTATCTCATCATAGAAAGCTATCTCATCTATGGAACTAAGGTATACAATGTATTCGTCCTGCGGATAATAAAAGAAAAACATTATATGCCTTGGACTTCTGTAATAAGTATCGAGAATATTAGCTATAACATTCTTAAATATTTCTATGGAAAAGGGATTGAAGAAAAATACGCGGTTCACATTATCGGGGACTGCGTATTTTTGCGCGGAATATTGAATAAAAGATACAACTGATGTATCAAATACTTTGCAGCAGCCGGAAAGATTTCTAAGTGCATCCTCATAAAACTCACTCATTATCTCCACGCCTATAGATCTACAACCTGTTTTGTAACTAAGATAGATAGGTACACGCCCTTTACCGCTGCCATAATCAAGCAAAATATCAGTTTTTTTAATAAGGCAGCTTTCTGTAAGCCTATCAAGCACAGTGTATGATGTGGCTTCATAAGGGTACAGAAAGGCATCAGAGAATCTGTCATTACGGCCGGTGGTATTGATATGAAGTTTTGCATCTATAAGATGGTCATTGAAATCTGATCTCATTATATCCCTAAGTGTTTCCGAGTATTTACTTTTATTGTATCAGCTGTTCTGTTAGAAAATCAAACATGAAAGATACGTTGTTAATTTTTCTCCGTACCGCTTTCGGGACATCGATCCCGAACACAGACTATTGAATGCCTTTTGGAACAGACCATTAGGCAAAGATAATTTATTCACAGAAAATGAAATAGACACAGAACTAATAC
>JAILNV010000135.1 GCA_024691125.1 Lachnospiraceae bacterium
TCATAAACGATATGAAATGCGCATACGGCAAGTTCCTGAACGGTAAGGCCATGTATGTGAGTGCGAAATTCTTCCCTGATTTCGCCAATTACAGAAGGGACGGATACGACTTCGATGCAAGATACGATGACGGGCTTGCATACTTCTACGACAAGGAGCTGTACGATCTTCTGAGCGCCAATGCACCGGTGATGTCCAAGAAATTGAAAAAGCTGGGTGGCTACGGCAAGGGCGGTAAGAAGGGCTTCGATACCATGATCACAAGGCTCCAGAAGCAGTGCTATGTGATCACGAGCGATTTTAAGTACGAGACGGACCGATTCGGTAATGCCTACGGCTGGGGAGTTGCGGAGTATTCAACTCCCGAAGAATTCTTCGGAAAGAAGTTCACGGGAAGTGTCTACAAGCGCACTCCCGAAGAATCCTATGAGCGCCTTGTGAAGCATTTTGAGAAGATACTTCCGGATGCGGATATAGCTGACATCAGGAAGATCCTGAAATGAGCCGCTTAGATTCCTTCGGATCATAAACAGTCAATATTATTTTTCCTGTTGACTCTTTCGAAGCTTTGATATATACTTCCCCTACAATTTAAATGTATTGATCCTGTAAGGACCGATATTCAGAAGTGATGAGAAATGGGCTATAAGTGTACCCATTTTTCAGATTTCCGAATATCGGTCTTTTTGTCGTGTCCGTTCCTTGAAAACTGAATAGTTCTTATTTCTACCGGAGGCCGGGGAAGCACTGCCATAACCTGCGAAAGCAGCGAGCGTGCCAAGGCAAGGGGATAAGAGCAGGTAACCCATAAATAAATGCAGATATGAAAGGAGAACTGAGAATGGCAGAAAATGTACACGTAGTATCAAGATACATTCCCTGGTATTCCGATGAATACCGCATATCTTCCAGGGCAGCGGACAGATCCCGGAAAAGCTGCTATGAAATGACACCCTTTGAGATCCAGGATGAACTGCTTAAGTCCATCATAGACCAGGATGAAGCCTGCAAGAAAGTGGCCATGATGGTATATCAGCACCTGCACGGTCATAGATTCGTGGGAATGCTTGCAGGCCCCACGGGAAGCGGCAAGTCTTTTATAGCGGATAAGCTCAGCGATATGTTCCCAGGACTGATCTACATCAGGGATATATCCAACGTGACCTGTGACGGATGGTCCGGAGGAAAGAAGGTCAGCAGTCTTTTCGAAGGCACCGTGCCATTTGATGAAGAATCGAACAGGCCCGCCCCCATCATGTTCCTGGATGAGTGTGACAAGATGTTCGCACCCAAGACCAGCTCTGCCCGGGAGAATGTAAGCGAGCAGGTTCAGGGCGAGTTCCTGACAGTGATCCACGGCGGGTCCTTCAGGGTGAAGGATGAAGGAAGCGACGGAAGATACAGAGTCGTGAACACCGGTGAGATGAGCTTTCTGTTCGCCGGAGCATTTGAAAAGAAAGCAGACCTCATAGCAGCACAGGACGGGGGACCCGTTATGGGCTTCGGCTCTAAGCTGGTCAGAAGTAAGTCCTACAGCAGGGAGCTGACCATGGAGGACATTCACGAAGCGGGCTGCATAAATGAGCTCTGCGGAAGGATCCAGAGGCTTGTGAACTTAAATCCCATATCCGAGGATACTTATGTCAGGATCCTGGAAGACCACGATAAGGGTCCTGTTCACGATCTGGAAAAAGAATTCGGATTAAGACTTGAGGTCACGCACGAAAGAGCGAAGGAGATCGCACATAAGGCATATTCCTCGGGCCTGGGCATCCGCGGGATCAGGAACACTCTCCGTGCAAAAATCGATGATCTGATGTGGGAAGACCTCAGCGCACGCAGCCTGCAGATAGCCTGATAGCAACACAGAAAAGGAGAAAAACTATGATGCATCTTGAATATAAGAAAACCGCATATATGGGAAGCCACATACACATTGAACCGAATCACGCATCCGACATTCCAAGGCTCAGGGCAATGGTCACCAATAACCTCAATATCATAAACCCCGCGGCGGTCTTTGCGGACAAGATGAAGTCCGGGGCTTTTGACGGCGTCCCCGAGGAAAAGGTCACCGCCGAGGCGGAGGTGGTCAATTCCATCTCCGATCTTTGGGACGGTCAGTACAGCATGAACGTGCTGATGCTCCTTTCGAGGGCATTGCAGAAGATAGCGGATTCTGATGTAAATTCATAAGATATAAAGGCTTAGCATATACTATCAAGTCCAATATTAGTGTATTATATTTCTATAAAAGATTTTACGGCTTTATAATGCGTTGCCCGTGTATTAACTATATTCCATATGATTGGAATCCATGCGTATCGGTAACACTCAATGCGGGTGATATTTTTTGATTGTTAAGGTGAAAAATATGAAAAAAAGAATTTATAGGATCATTACAGTTTTAGTCATTTTATTATCAATTTCATTTCGGATATTTGGAACCGATATAATCACTTCCCAGGCGGCTCAATCAACAACCCGTATTACTAATTCTTATTATGATTACGGCTCTGACGGAGAATATGCTGTAACAGGTGTATCCTCTAATGGATCTACAACAGGTACTCTGGGCACTTTTTCTATCACCGGCAATACAGAATCAATCGGAAATGTAAATGGCTATACAGCTTTTGAAGTTAAGTCGGATGTTGTTTCTTTTGATTATTCCATAGGGACAAAATATATATCTGATGATGATTACATTTGGCATATAGTTAATGACAAAACGAAGGATTTTGATGGTGGAAAACTCGAATCAAATGTTGGTAATGGAACGGTTTTGGTTCAGACTTCCCTTACAGGTGAAAAATGGATAACAGAGGCAGTATATTATGACGTTCTTGGTGATAAAACCACGTATTATTCAGATATTTATACATCCAAGGTTTTACAGCAGGTAAATGGTTGTTTTTTTCGCGTAATAATACTATATAAACTCGAAAAACGAATAGAGAATAACAACTATGGACCGATTTCAGTATCAAATTATGATGAAAAAAGATGTGCTGAGATATATAAGTTTTATCTGATCGATTCCGGAGAGAACCAGGCAGATGCAACTCAGCCTGATTCTGAACCCAGAATGGAACTGGGAGAGACAATTAATACCGGAAAAGACAACGGTTATTCCGGAAATGTTCCGATTGATGATAAAGATCCTCACAGGGAATGGAATATTGGAAGATTCTATGTGAACGGATATACCAGAAGCACGATTGACTCCAACGATAATACTATTGTATTTGTGAAAACCCTCGGAGACAGAGTGACTCTTTGGTTCAATCTTGAGCAGGACATTTATGCTCTCAATGGTAATAGCGATTTATATATAAACGAAGACAATAATGCTTACGATCAATACTTTCGCACAGGTAATCTGAATTTCAAACACGGAACTTTGATAATTCGGTATACAGATTATCAGGGAGTAAGGCATGACCCTGTAATTTATACGGATTATCTTGCGGCGTGCGCTACAACAGGAGCTGACACAAAAGTTGAATTGTTTGAAGAAGGTGATTATGAGATTGCCCTGGACTATGAAGTAGTTGAAGATAAGGCTATCGACACTTATAACGATTATAGGATCTTTTTCAAATTCAAGATAAGAAACGGAAACTGTATGGCATTTCCGTTTGATATTTCTACAGGTAATGAGTTATCCGATGGGTCAATTACTTCCAATGGGTTTAAACTCGATCTTGCCAAATCAAGATATTTAACTATCGATGTGATTCGATACTCACTAAAACTTGTTGATGGTGTTTATGTACAGGATGCCAGAAGTAATAGTCCTGCAAAAGACGGAGAATCATATACTCAGCAGGGAGTTTATCAATTTACCGTCAGAAATTTGTACACAAATACTGAGGATACTTCCAAGATCATATATGTGGGAACCGACCCGATCTATAAGGCGCTATCAAGAGGTATTTATACTCTCGATGAGATTAATACCATGCTTTCGGAAGGTGGTGTTTTGGAGAGTGATGGAACAATCACCATGCCGATCACCGAAGTGCCGGATGAATCAATCGATGATGGAGATACCGAGAGATTGCCTGAAAACGATGTACCGGATCAAGTGATTTCAGATTCCGAACCGGCTTCTGATTCTTCGACTGTTTCTGTAAATCCTACAGTAACCCCGGAGGAAATCGTGGATGTTGTGCCTGAAAGAAATGGTAGTAATAATTATGTAATCATTGTGGTGATCGCATTAATCGGAATTGTTGCATGTGTAGGTATTTTAGCTTACAGAAAGGAGATCTTTAAATCCAAGGATAAAGAACAAGTATCATATTCAGATCAGACATCAAATACCGAAACGAAAATGAACGATAGTTCCGATAAGGAGAAAAAATAATGAAAAAAAGAATTTTATCCTTGTCGATTTCAGTAATAATTCTCATTACAGGATGCTCACAGAATTCTAATTTTGGGAGCGTTGATGCATCTCGGCAATCTCAGGAGGAATCTATCGCGGATAATTCATCCGATCAAGGTGAACAGGAGTCGGGAGAGACGGATAGTGTAGTTCCTGTTTCGGAAATAACAGATCTTACTCTTATTCCGATTGCTGAAGGAGAAGATGCGGATCCGACTCCATACGAATATGAAGTGAACTTTGAAAATCTTGATTCTGCAGAACTTCAAAGATATGTTACAGACACTATTTACAGTGGAATGGTATCTGAACTTGAAGGCACAGATTATTATGTCAGCGATATTGATTCTGTGTATATTTCACAAGAGTATATCGATGAATTGACGTACAATTCTAAATCCAACGTTTTTTTTGGATATACTCTGGAAGAATTGGATGCTCAATTTGAGGGCAAACGATATCTGTTTACACTTGGTGATCAGAGCGACACGATAGTAGTTCCTTACGATGAAATTGATGATTCTTATACCAGAGCATTGCAAAATATTTCATCAGGCACAGGTGTGTTGCTGTGTGCGATTAATTTATCGGAAAAAACGTCAGGTTATGGGAAACCCGGTAGGACTATAAGTATGATATTTGCATTTTCAGCTGCAACAGGAACTGTTGTAGGTGTTTCAGCCGCCGCGGTTGTAGGAATTACTGCCGGTGTTATTACCGGAATTCAGACCGGTGATATGGATGAAGCAAAGAATGCAGCTATAAACTATGGAAGTGAAGGCTTTAAATGGGGGGCTATAGTCGGTGTTACGGCCGGTGCCTTGTTTGGGACATACGAAGCAGTAACGAATCCTGAAGCTCGAATATCTGCATCTCAGATGTCATTTATTCAAAAAGGTCTGAAATATCCAATATATCTGATAAATAACTTAACCGGCGTTGAGGAATATGATGCATTGCAGAATGCTAATCTGATACCGCAGATGATCAACGGGGAAACATCTCTGATCAGGGTGGACATAGATCTTGATTATATTGATGAGTTGGGCCGTACCAATCTCCAGAGAATGTTATTGGGACTGGCTCCGTGTGATGAAAATGGGAATGAGTACCTGCTGTGTCAGATAGGAGAAGGAATAAATAGAACTCTTGCTATTCTTACGCGTGAAGAAGCGGATAATCCAGTGTTAGATAATTTTGCGGATATTACCCAAATAAGCTCTATAGACAGTTCAAAACTCAAAAAACAATTTTGGAAAGCGATGGCCAATATATTATTCGAGTTGGCATATTCGTATTTTACTGAGAGCACGTGAATATTATTTGTTCCGGTAATTGTATCAGCGTTGAAGCGACGCGTTGACACTTTTCACCTCTTATTATTGTGAAAGGAAAGATCATGGCTGAATATAAATTTAAGGCTGGAACGTTTTTTCATCATATAAGGGAAGCATCGAAGGAACTGGGTGAGTCCCTTGAAGATACGATAACCCGGGTGCTCGGCATGGGCTATGTGGCAGCTGAGCTGGATGCGGATGACCTTGACGGAACCGAATCACTCTCCAAAAAGGGAATGCTCGTAAGCAGCATATACCGTAATTACGGATGGCGTAACGGGATAGACAGAGCGGTGATGGAAGACCATATCCGTCTTGCCAAACGCTTTGGAGCTGGGAAGATCATGGCAATCCCGGGACTTTACAGTGATAAGAGTTTTGATCCGGGAGAACTTGAGAGAATGAAGGATGGTATGCTCATTCTTTCGGACCTTGCCAGAGAGAACGGTCTTATCCTGACCATCGAAGATTACGATAACGCCCTGAGTCCCATCGCAACCATGGGAGGAATGAAGATATTCTTGGATGCGGATCCGGAGCTTAGGGTCGCACTGGATACGGGTAACTTTCTCTTCAGCGGTGAAGATATTCTTGACGCTGAGAAATTGTTCCTTACGAAGGTGGCCCATGTGCATCTCAAGGACCGTCTGTACAGCAAAGCCGGAGAAGGCGATGTGCTTGTGAGCACCGACGGACGAAAGCTGTACCCCTGTGCTGTGGGAGACGGAGACATCCCCATAAATGAGGTGCTTCAAAAACTGACAGAAACCGGATATGACGGTTATGTGCTCACCGAGTTCTTCGGAAGCCATTCATATTTCTGCCATATAGAACGATCCGCTGAGAATCTCAAGAAAGAAGGATGGATCTGAAGTGATCTACGCCACACATTATGACCGCAGTCATACTTTGCAGATGCAAATTATGACCGCGGTCACTGTTTTTATGCGCGAAGGAGAATTACTATGTACTTACGATACAAAAAGATTTCGGAGAGGCAGTGATGAGATCAAAACTTTCGGCATGGAAATATGTCAGGAACAATAAGGGACCCTGTGCTGTGATGATCACCGCCCTGTGTCTTTCCTTCATGGCGATGTATATGCTGTATGCGCTGCTGCAGACAAGCGTAGAAAGCTTCGCCCCGCTGGTATATAAGCTTTCGACGAAGATATCCTATGCATCCATAACGGGATCTTCCTACGGACTTGATGTGAACGGTTATGAAAGCTATGAAGAGCTGAGCGCAGCCTACGATGAAAAGCAGGAGCGGCTCATGGAAAGTCTGAGGGCAAGGG